>DATBKN010000472.1:0-5080 GCA_036555845.1 Gemmatimonadaceae bacterium
CGAGCGCCCTCGAGACGCGGCGCGCGGCGGCGCAACAGCTTGCCGACGTGAGCGATGCGGCCGCCGAGCCGCGGGCGCGCGAGGCTGTGCGCTCGAGCGAGGCCGCCGTTGCCGCCTTACGCAACGAAGCGCAGGAGCTGACGGCGCGCGTCACGGGCCGCTCGGTGCGGGACGTGCGTGACGTCAATTATATCATCCCGCACTTCGTACTCACGGTACTCCCGTTAGGCTTCGCCGGCATCTTCATTGCGGCGATCATGGCCGCGGCGATGTCGGCGACGGCCGCGGAGCTCAATTCGCTCTCGACAGCGACCGTCATCGACTTCTACAAACGCTGGATCAGACCCGAGGGAAGCGATGCGCATTATTTGCGCGTTTCGAAGATCGCGACCGGTTTCTGGGGCCTGTTCGCCTGCGTCGTAGCGACGTACGCCGCCACGTTAGGCTCCCTCATCGAGGTC
Source organism: Gemmatimonadaceae bacterium (assembly GCA_036555845.1). Taxonomy (GTDB): domain Bacteria; phylum Gemmatimonadota; class Gemmatimonadetes; order Gemmatimonadales; family Gemmatimonadaceae; genus DASYRX01. The sequence goes on from DATBKN010000472.1 coordinate 462, forward strand.
GTGAATCGCTTCGGGTCGTTCTTCTACGGCTCGATACTCGGCGTCTTTCTCCTGGCGATGATTCCGCGAGCGCGGGCGCGTGGCGCCTTCGTCGGATTGCTCGCGGGGATGGCGGCCGTCGCCAGCGTGAACTTCGGCGCGCCGACTGTCTCGTTCCTGTGGCACAATGTGATCGGAGCTGTCACTGTCGTCGCCGTGGGCATGCTGCTGAGCCTCGGCGGTCGGGCTCGCGCGGCTGGTTCACGTTAGGCTAACCGAAGCTGTCAGCCGCCAGCCGCCAGCTAACAAAGCTGACAGATGCTGACGGCTTAGGGCTGTCGGCCGGTGGCTGATGGCTTTAGTTATTTTGTTGACATGACGGCGCTCCCTGAGACTCAACGTCCTCCTGCAGAGGACCCCGGGACCAGCAAACTCCCGCGCTGCATCCTGTGCGAAAGTGGCAACGTCAAGCGCGACCTCGCCGTGCGCGACATTGCGAATGCCGTGCGCGAATCACACGGCACGCTCTGGGTCGACATCGACACCAACAGCCGCCAGCAGGTCGCGCTGCTCGACAAGGTCTTCGGATTCCACCACCTGGCGATCGAGGACGTGCTCAATCCGAACAGCCGTGCGAAGGTCGAGGAGTACGACGGCTACGTCTTCGTAATCATCCGCGCGGTGCGTTTCGTCGAGCATACTGATGACCCGTACGATCTCGAGACTGTGAATCTCTCGATGTTCATCGGGCGCAACTATTTGGTGACGTGCCACGCGGGACCGGCGGCAGCCGTCAATCAGGTCCACGAGCTGAGCGCGCGCTCGGCAGATCTTGTGGCGCGGGGTCCCGCGCGATTGGCGCACCAGATCATGGATGTCGCTGTCGACGCGTATTTCCCAATCCTCGATCGGGTCGACCAGTTCATCGACAGTATCGAAGAGCGCGTCTTCGAGCGATTCAGCGAGGCGTCGCTGCGCGACATTTTCGCCGTCAAGCGACTCGCGCTCTCACTGCGGCGTTATCTCGCGCCGCATCGTGAGATCTTCAACACGCTCTCGTACCGGCCCTCGGCGCTCTTGCCGGCCGAAGTGCAGGTCTATTTCCGCGACATCTATGATCACATGCTGCGGATCATCGATTCGCTGGATACCTATCGTGACCTGCTGAGCAGCACGCTCGAGAGCTACTTGTCCCAGGTCTCCAACCGCATGGGACGAGTCACACAAGGGCTAACGATCGTCGCGACGCTCAGCGTCCCCTTCGTCGTGGTGAGCGGGATGTACGGGATGAACTTTCAACGAATTCCGCTGTCCTCGAATCCGTATGGATTCGAGATTCTGGTCGCGATACAACTTGCGTTCGGGATAGGGCTGGTGGCGGTGCTGAAGTGGAGGCGATGGATCTAGCAATAAGACATGGAGCTTTGGGTTGCGAGTTCGCGTTCCGAGTCTTCAGGACGGCTGGGGTGCCAATTCGCTGCTCTTCCCCGCACTCATCTCATAGATGACGGCGGTGAGCAGTTGAGAATGGGCACCCCACTCGTCCTCGGGACTCGGCACTCGATACACGGGACCCAAAGCTCCTTGTTTTTCGTTGAATTACGGAACTCTGACCCGCCACACACTCAGCCCCAACTCCAGTACGAGCGCGAACAACGCCACGCCTAACGGCCATCTGTAGAGTTCCGCGTACTGCACGTACGACCTCGTCTGCACCGGCGTCCGTTCCAGACGATCGATTTCCTCCGTGATGCGCGTGAGCGCGGCCGCGTCGCGCGCTCGGAAGTAGCGGCCTCCCGTCGACTGCGCGACGTCGGTAAGCAGCTCGTCGTCGATCTCCACGGGACGATTCTCGTAGCGCAATCCAAACACGCCGCGGCCAACGGGAACCGGCGCCATCCCTTCGGTTCCCACGCCAATCGTATAGATGCGGATGCCGAACGCCGCGGCCGCCTGTGCGGCCGTGCGCGGATCGATGGAGCCACGATTGTTCACACCGTCAGTCAGCAGGATCATCACGCGCGAGCGACCGGGCGCGTCGCGCAGTCGATTCGCCGCGGTCGCGATCGCCGTGCCGATCGCCGTGCCGTCTTCGAGTTGACCCGGCTGAAGGTTATCCAGCGCCGCGAGCACCACCGGGTAGTCAGTCGTTAGGGGAACCTGCGTCAGTGCTTCACCCGAGAATGCGGCGACGCCGATGCGATCGCTTTGTCGCATGCGCACGAACTCTTTCACTTTCTGCCGAGCGACCTCGAGCCGATTCTGCGGCTGAAAGTCTTCTGCGAGCATCGAGCTCGAGATGTCGAACGCGATCACAATGTCGATGCCTTCGCTGTTGGAGCGCTGCATGCGCCCCGGCGCGCGCGGACGCGCGACCGCGACAACGAATCCGGCGAGCGCTACGTTCCGCAGCGTGAAAAGCGCACGCGGGATGGATTTGCCAGCGCGAGGCAGGCTCTTAAGGAGGCCGACGCGTGAAAAAACGATCCCGTCCGGGCGCTCACGACGCATGCGCCACCACCACCAAACGGGAAGCGCGATCAGCACCAACAGGAGCCAGGGAAACTCGAAATCGAAACGAAAACCGGGCAGACCGGGCACGCATTCCGTCCTTGGTTACGCGCCGTACGTTAATACAGGCAGTTGGCCCGTAGGATGCAAAAGGGCTGGGGGTTAGGGGTTAGGGGACACGGGTTAGGCATTCGCCTGATCCACTCGCGACAATTCCACACGCTTCTGTGAACTCTTCGTTCTCGAAGAAGATTGTGTTAGCCGCCGTGGCCTACGCCTGCGTGGGTCTGGCCTTCGGTGTTGTCACTTCCTTCAGTTTGACGCGTTTGATCGCGCCCGTCTGGTCCGTGGGCGGCTTCGCGGGGGCAGCGCTTGCCGCGGCAATCGTGCACTACCTCGTAGCGCGGGCTCTTCAACGCGCGCCGTCAAGCGGCGATCGCGATGGGGATAGTCGCTCGACCAAGACTCGGGAACACGCGCTACTGCTCGAAGCGTCGGAAGCGATTCTGTTGGCCGACCGTGAGGGGCACATCGAGGCGTGCAGCCCGAGCGTCGAGCGCGTCCTCGGCTACTCGCCCATGAGCCTCCGCGGTCGCAAAGTCGGTTCGCTGATTCACGACGATGACCTCGCGGCGTGGCAGCGCTTTTATGCCGACATCTGTGAGCAGCCGCAGATCATGCCGCGTGGTCGCCTTCTGGACGATGTGCGGACCTTGCGCATGCGCACAGCCGAGAGTCGCTGGCTGGCCGTGGAAGTCGTGGCGACAAACCTGCTGGATGACCCCGTGCTGAGCGGCATCGCGATCGCTGTGCGCGACGCGGCGCCTTTGCCGCCGGTGCCAACTCCGGCGCGCATAACGAGCCAGATCGCGCCCGATCACGACGCCGGTTCCTTGAGCCGTGGTGAGGTCCTGCGCGATCCCCTTACGCAGCTCGCCACACGCGCCTTGTTGCGCGACCGCGTGCTGCACGCGCTGGTGCGCGCGCACCGTCAGCAGCTGCCGCTCGCTCTACTCGTCCTCGAAGTCGACGAGTACAGAACAGACGGAGTTCTCGCGCCACTGGATGTACTGCCGGAGCTGGTCCTCGCGACGGCGCAGCGCATAACGAGCACGGTGCGCGATGTCGATTCCGTCGCGCGCCTAGAAGGAGCGCGCTTCGGTATTCTGCTCGAGGACATGGCCGATGAGGGCAACTTCGTTCAAGTGGCGGAGCGCTTGAACAGCTCCTTCGGTTCTCCGCTCAACGTGCGTGGGCGCGACTATCGCGCGAGTCTTTGCATCGGCATCGCGTCGGCGCTGCCGGAAGACGAAGCCGACGACGTCCTGCGTCACGCAGACGTTGCTTTACGCGCCGCTCGGCGGCGCGGTCGCGGAACCTGCGAGCTTTTCGATCACCGCACGCACGCGGCGGCGCTCAAGCACCACGCCCTCGAAGGCGATCTCGCTCGTGCGATCGAGCGCCAGGAGCTGCAGCTCGTCTTCCAGCCGATCGTAATCCTGCGGACGCGCCGCATCGCCGGGGTCGAGGCGCTGGTTCGCTGGCATCACCCTGAGCGCGGCGTCATCCCGCCGTCGGCGTTTCTCCCCGTCGCTGAAGAGACGGGTCTCATCGTCCCGTTAGGCCGCTGGGTGCTCAATTCGGCGTGTGCGCAGGCGCGCGCGTGGCAGGACGCCATCGGACCCGATCGGTCGCTGACGATCGCGATCAACGTCACGCCGCGGCAGCTCCTGGCTCCTGGATTCGTGAGCGATGTCGCCGATGCGCTGGAGGAGAGCGGAATCGATCCGCAGCGGCTCGTGCTGGAAGTCTCCGAAGGCGCGCTCGCGCGCACCGCTGCCGACGCGCTCGGCCGGCTGCGCGAAGTACGCGCGCTAGGTGTGCGCCTGGCGATCGACGACTACGGGATCCGCAGCGCCACGCTCGGTGATCCGTCTGACATACCTGTCGACATCCTCAAAATCGACCGCACCTTCATCAGCCAGCTCACGCGGCGGCCGGAAGATCACGCCGCGACGCGCGCCATGATCGCGTTAGGGAAGCTCAAGCGCCTGCGCACGATCGCCGAAGGCATCGAACGCGAGGAGCAGCTCGCCGAGTTGCTGCGTTTCCGCTGCGAGTACGGCCAG
>DATBKN010000473.1:0-2369 GCA_036555845.1 Gemmatimonadaceae bacterium
TTGAAGAAAGTCGTGCGCGTCATTCAGAAACGCCTGCCTGACGCGCCGCACGAGATTTTGCTCGTGCTCGACGGCACCATCGGGCAAAACGCCATCGCGCAAGCAAAGACGTTCGCGGCCGCTGTTCCTGTGACAGGTCTCGTGGTGACAAAGGTCGACGGCACCGCGAAGGGCGGCATCGTCGTCGCGGTGCACGAGGCGATCGACGTCCCCGTCAAGTTCATTGGCGTGGGCGAAAAAGTGGGCGACCTCGAGCGATTCAATGCCTCCGAGTTCGCGGCCGAGCTCCTCGCGGGCTGAGCCCGCGCGGCGCATGCCGCTCGATACGCCGATCCGTTTCGTCAAAGGAGTCGGCGACAAACGCGCAGAGGCGTTACACCGGTTAGGCATACATAACGCCGCCGATCTTCTCTACCACGTCCCATATCGTTATGAGGACGCGAGCACCATCGTGCCGATTGCATCGCTGCAACCGGGGATGGACGCGACGGCGCTCGGCCGCGTGATCTCCAAAGGCATCCTGCCGACGCGCAAAGGCCTGCGGATCTTTCAGGTCGTCCTCAAGGACTCGTCAGGCATGATCGAAGCCGCCTTCCCCGGACAACCGTTCCTGGACAGGTCGATAGAGAAGAACGACGTGCTGCTCGTCACAGGGCCAGTGCGGTTCTTTCATGGCCGGCAGCTCGTGCCGCGCGAATACGTGAATCTCGGCGAAGAGGACAGTGGCGACGCGCGCGGGCGCGTGCTCGCCGTGTATCGCGTCACGGAGACGATCACCGTGCGCCAACTGCGCGCGCTCATCGATCGCCATCTCGACGGGCTCCTGGCCGAGGTCCGTGAGCACTTACCTAACGACATTCGCACGTCCGGCTCCCTGCCGTTGCTCGCCGACGCGCTGCGCGCGGTCCATCGCCCCACGACTCTCGCCGAGGCCGAGCACGGACGTACTCGGCTCGCGTTCGACGAGTTGTTGTTCGATCAACTCCTCCACCTTCGCGCCAACGCGCTCGCGCGCGCCCCGCGCCTTGGGATCCGTTTCGAGAACAAGCGCACGCTGACGACTCGTCTGCGCGAAGCGCTGCCGTTCACGCTCACGGGCGCCCAAACACAGGCGGTGCGCGAGATCGTGGCCGACATGGGCTCCGAGCGGCGCATGCACCGGCTGCTGCAGGGCGACGTCGGCAGCGGCAAGACGATCGTCGCTGTGTTCGCCGCCTTGCTGGCCATGGAGAACGAGTACCAGGCCTGTCTCATGGCTCCTACGGAGCTGCTTGCTGAGCAGCACGCGCGCTCGATCACGCGGCTCCTGGAACCGTTAGGCATCACCCCGCTTCTCGTGACGGGGAGTCTCGCCGCGCGCGAGCGGCGTGCGCTGGACGAACGCCTTGCGTCCCCGGAACCTGCGTTCATCATCGGAACCCACGCGCTGGTTCAAGAGCGCACGCGTTTCGCGCGACTCGGTCTCGCCATCGTGGACGAGCAGCACCGCTTCGGCGTGGAACAGCGCGCCGCGTTAGGTGCCAAGGGAGACAGCCCGGACGTGTTGTTGTTGAGCGCCACGCCGATCCCGCGCTCGCTCGCGCTCACGCTCTACGGTGATCTCGACGTGACCGCGTTGCGCGAACGACCTCCTGGCCGGCTGCGCGTCACAACCGCACTGCGTCCGGAGTCGGCGCGCGACAAGGTGCTGCAATTCGTAAGGCAACAGGTGGAGCAGGGTCGCCAGGCGTACATCGTGTACCCCGTGATCGACGAGTCGGAAAAGGTCGACCTCAAGGCGGCCACCACGATGTACGCAAACCTCGCCCAGGGGGCCCTCAAAGGACTCCGGCTCGGTCTCATGCACGGGCGCCTCGATCCCGAGGAGCGTGATGCGCTCATGCGCCAGTTCCAGCGCGGTGAGATGGATGTACTCATCGCGACAACGGTCATCGAGGTCGGCATCGACGTTCCTAACGCGACCGTTATGCTCGTCGAGCACCCCGAGCGCTTCGGTCTGTCGCAGCTGCATCAATTACGTGGGCGAGTCGGCCGCGGTGCGGACGCCTCGTACTGCATTCTCATGGGCGACGTCGGTCACGACGCGTACCAGCGACTCTCCATTCTCGCCAGGACCGACGACGGCTTTGAGATCGCGCACGCGGACCTGCGTCTGCGCGGCATGGGCGAGCTCTTCGGCGAGCGGCAGAGCGGCGCGCCGGCCTTTCGCATAGCCGACCCGCTGCGGGACGAAGCGCAGCTCGTCGCCGCGCGGGATTTCGCGACGCAGATCCTCGCCGCCGATCCGCAGTTGAGGTCGCCGCAGAACTCGGGGCTGCGGCGTGTGCTCCGCGAGCGATATGCGCGAGCGCTGGAGCTATTTCAGGTAG
>DATBKN010000474.1:0-23051 GCA_036555845.1 Gemmatimonadaceae bacterium
GCCGGTCCCGCTGGGCCCATCCTCAGATAAGGACCGGCACCTGCCTTGTCAACGAAGGATGCCCCCTGCCGGTGGCCGCGTGTGACACCGGGGTATGACCCGGGGGTCAGGCTCCTCGCGCATACCGTAGAGGACCATTGAGGCGCTGGAGGCGAGCGGTCTGGCCCCGTCTTGTGGCGCATCGTTAAGGTAAGCTACACCGGCCCGTTCGCCCATTCGCGGACGGGCCGTCCTCCCGTGAAAGGCTGCACCATGGCCAAGTCCACCGTCCCGCCTTCGCCGTTCGCGCCGGAGCGGCTGCCCGAGATGCCGCAGGTGGCGGGCGTGAAATTCGCCGCCTGCGCGGCCGGCATCCGCTATGCGGGGCGCACCGACCTGATGCTGGCTGTGCTCAATCCCGGCACGACCGTGGCGGGCGTGCTGACGCGGTCCAAGACCAGCTCGGCGCCGGTGCTGTGGTGCCGCCAGAACCTCGCCAAGGGCCAGGCGCGGGCCCTGGTGGTCAACTCCGGCAACGCCAACGCCTTCACGGGCAAGAAGGGCGCCGAGGCGACGCGCATGACGGCGGCGGCCGCGGCGGCCGCGGTCGATTGTGCTCCCGACGAGGTTTACGTCTCGTCCACCGGCGTGATCGGCGAGCCGCTCGACGCCTCCAAGTTCGCGCACCTCCTGGAGGGCCTGGCCAAAGCGGCGGCGCCCGATGCCTGGCACGCTGCGGCGCGGGCGATCATGACGACCGACACCTTCCCCAAGCTAGCGGCCCGCGCGGTGCGGCTCGGCAACGCCGACGTGGTGATCAACGGCTTCGCCAAGGGCGCCGGCATGATCGCACCGGACCTCGCCACGATGCTCGTTTACATCTTCACGGATGCCGCGATTGGTGCACCCCAGTTGGACAGGATGCTGCGCGACGCGGCTCACGTCTCGTTCAACATGCTCTCAGTCGACAGCGATACGAGCACCTCGGACACGTGCGTCCTGATGGCAAACGGTATGGCCGGTGCTGTCGATGCGGCCGAATTCGCAAGTGTGTTGACGGCTGGCTGCATTCGAATGACCGAGATGCTCGCGCGGGACGGCGAAGGAGCAAAGCATCTGCTGCGCGCGACCGTGCGCGGTGCGGCCACGGAGTCGGAGGCACGCCGCATCGCCAAATCGCTGGTGAATTCACCGCTCGTGAAGACGATGGTCTACGGCGCCGATCCGAACGTTGGCCGCATTCTCATGGCTGTCGGAAAGTGCTTCGATTGCACGCTGCGTCCGGAATCGACCGACGCGTGGATCAACGGGCACTCCGTCGTGCGCGGCGGCTTGCGGCTCGACTTCGACGAGGCTGAATTGCGTACGGCGCTCGCGGCCGAGACCGTCGATATCGGTGTCTCGTTAGGAATAGCCGATGGCACTGCAACGGCCTACGGCTGCGATCTGACGCCGGGATACATCGAGGAAAATGCGGCGTACTACTCGAGCTGATCGAGGTGCAACTATCATGATCGAGACGACAGGTCGTCAGGTGCTCCTGCTGGCTGCCGCGATGGCACTGCTGGAACCCGCAGCGCTTCGGGCACAGGGCGGCGCGTCACAGATTCCGAGCGCCATCTCCGCGTGGATTGCGCTCGACGCCACGCCGGGCCGCGAACAAGCGATCGGTGAACGCCTAACGCGCGAGCTCGGCGCCGGCTGGACGAGCGATGCGTGGGGGAACCTCATTCGTCGTGCCGGGAGCGGCGCGCCGAGACGCGTCGTCGCGTGCGCATTCGATGTTCCCGGCATGGTTGTCAGCCAGATCACTAACGACGGGTACATCCGGCTGCATCGCTCCGGCGGCGGGCCCCTGCATCCGCTCTGGGATCAGTTCCACGAAGCACAGCGTATCGCGGTGCTCACGAAGACGGCGCGTGTGCCGGGCGTCGTCGCCGTCGCGAACGGGCACTTCGCGCGTCAGCACCGTGGCGATACCACTGTCGTCAACGTGGACCAGCTATGGGTCGACGTGGGCGCCTCATCGCGCGCCGGCGTCCAGGCGTTAGGCATCTCCCTGCTCGATGCCGTCGTGCCGGATCGGCCGGCATGGACCTACGAAGGCAATGCGGCCGGCCCCGCGGCGGGTGCGCGCGCGAGTTGCGCTGCTGTCGCGGCCGTCGCTGCTGCGCGTCCGTCGTCAGGTGAGACGATCTTCGTGCTCTCGCAGCAGCGCAGCTTCGGTTGGGTTGGGCTCGCGGGCTTCCTCGCGCGCATCGGTCAGATCAACGCGCTCACCATTGTCGACGCCGGGCGCACGAATTCGGTCGATGCTGTCGTTGCGCGGGGGCGCGCCCCCAGCGCCGTACAGCGCGTGCTGACTCTCGACTCCGCGCGTGTGATCGCTCCGCGTGTGCGTTTCGCGGGCACCTTCGTGGAGTCAATCCACGAGAGTGATGCCCGCGTGCTGCTCGACGCCGTCGCGCGTGAGGCCGGCGTTGCAGCGACTTCGAGTACTGCGTGGCCTGCGCCGTCAATGGACACGAGCCGAGTATTGACCGCGCGCAACGACGCGTTCGATCAACTCGAGCGCCAGTTCTTTGCGCTCGCCGATCTTCCAGGTGTCCCTGGTCATGAATGGCGCGTGCGGGCCGCGATCAAGGCCGCACTTCCAGCGTGGGCGCAGAGTCGCGCGGCTGTCGACACGGCCGGGAATCTGATCGTCAGCGCCGGACCGGATCGCGATTCGGTGCTCTTCATGGCGCACATGGACGAAGTCGCCTTCGCAGTTGAGCGCATCCTCCCGGACGGCCAGGTCACGTTAGCTCGACGCGGCGGCGTGGTGATTCACGCATGGGAAGGTCAGCCCGCATACCTGCATTTTGATCCCGACGGATCGGGTCGAGCCGCCGAACCGTTGCGCGGCGTGTTCGTACCGCGCGATTCAGCGCGCGTGAAGGCCCCGACTAACCTCACTGCCTGGTTTGGGCTCGATTCGGCGCAGCTCGTGGCACGCGGCGTTAGGCCCGGACTCGGCGTCACGGCGTATAAACGCGGTGCGCGACTCGCTGGTACACGAGTGACGGCCAGGGGGAGCGATGATCGTACGGGATCGACGGCGCTTCTTTCAGCCATTCAGAACGTCGATCCAGCGAGACTCACGCGAAAAGTGATCTTCGTCTGGAGCGTCCGCGAAGAAAGTGGCCTCAACGGCGCGCGTGCGTTTGCGGCGGAACATGGCCGATCGCTACAGCGCGTGTACAGCGTCGACACGTTCGTCTCGTCCGACACGCCGCTCGAGTCGCCGCACTTCGCGTTCGCGCCGTTAGGCGCCGGTGTTGTATTTCGCGGGCTTGATGACGGGGGCATAGCGCCGGCCAGTGAGCGTGAGCGCATCGTGAGGCTCGCCCAGGCGAATAACATTTCGCTGCAGCTCGGAACGACGCACGGCGCCACGGACGGTTCCGGGATTTCGCCGTACGGCGCACCGAACAGTGGTCTTTCCTGGCCGGGGCGCTATTCGCACTCGCCCGGAGAAGTCCTCGACCTGCGCGACGTTCAGGCGCTGGCGCGATTGATCGTCGCGGTGGCGATGGAGCGATGAAGAGCCGCGACCGGGGCTTGCTTTCTTAACTAAAGCTGTCGGCTTCCAGCTCAAAGTCAAAAGCTATCAGCGAGCGTTGAACGGTTTGTCAAACGCTCGCTGATGACTTCAAACTCCTGTCTGGTAGCTGACAGCTTTCGCGTGTACTCAGCGCGGCCGCTCCACCAATCCGCGCAGCGCTTCGCGCACGCGCGAGTCGTCGAACTTGCCTAACACCGATATCGCGCGGCGCCGTTGATTCGACTGCGTGTCTTCGCGGGCGATCGCGAGAAGCTTGTCGACGGCGGCGCGAGAGCCATCCCGGGCAAGCGCGTCGATGATCGCAGCCCGGATCTCCGAGTCGCCCACATCGTCGTAGAGCGAAATCAGCGCCGTGACGGGAACGCCGGCGCGATCTGCGAGGTCAATCGCTCTGCGTCGCTGCCTGACCGCGCCAGTATCACCGCGCGCGATGTTGAGCAGCCACGTCGCATTCGAGGAACCGCCAATCGAGGCGATGGATGAGAGTGCAGCGTCGCGCTGCTGCTCCGATGTGAGCTTGGCATAGAGCTCGCGCAGGAACGCGGCGTCCGCCGCCGAGCCGTATTCTCCCCCTAGGCCCCTGATCGCGGCTGTACGTGCTTCGTTAGGCATGTCCGTGCGGGCCGCGGCTCGGCGAAGGAAATCGCGCGCGCGCGGATCGCCGGCTCCGGCGAGCGCTATCGTCGCCGCACCAGCAAGCCAAGGATCGTTGGCGTTGAGAGCCAACTCTTCGAGAGAAGTAAAGCCGGCTCCAGCGTCCAGACGCAGGAGCGCGCTCAGCGCCGACTGGCGGACCTGCTGATTGTCCTTGTCGTCGCGCGCGAGCGCCGCCAGGCGACGACCAGCCTCACGGCCTCCGACACCGCCAGGTTCATCGACGCGCTGGGCCAGATAACTCATCGCGCGGCGTCTGAGCTCACGTGGGCGGGCGCTGTTCTGCACGATCTCGAGCAGCACTGGAGTTACGCTGGCGCTGTCGGCCAACGACGCGGGGAAAATCGCGTCACCGCCCGTGCGCGCGTCGACAGTCTGCGCGATGTTGAGCAGGAAGGTAGCGGCCTCCCGTGCTGGCACTCGCCCGATGTTGGTCGCGCCCTGTTCGCTCTGCAGCGGACCGGCATAGGTTTGCAGTTTGACTGTCGTCCCCTCTGCTCTCGTTAGGAGCACGCGGACGGGGCCCGCTTCACACGGCGCCAGACGGGTGGCGTCGTTGAAGTTGCCGTGCCACGAGTTCGCGTCGATGCGCATCCAGTAGCGGCCGTCGCCGCAGATTCCGGCGCGGGCCGTGTAATTGAATTCGACTTCGCCATCGCGCACCTGCGCCACGCGCCGGTCCAGCGACTGCGCCGTGGCGGCATGAGTGAGCATCGTTAGGGTCGCGCCGGCCAGCAGCCAGCGCAGTGAGCGTCCGGTCATTTGGAAATGAGCTCCAGCAAGAGTCGGGTGGCGCGCGGGTCGTTCTTACGAGTCAATGCGCTGATCGCGGAGCGGCGCAGCGACGGATCCGTGCCGTTCTTGGCGATGTCGAGCAGCTTGTCGGTGGACTCCGGCTCGGTGCGCCTAGCGAGTGCACCGATGATGTACTCGCGGACCATGCGCGACGAGGCGCCGTCATACATCTTGCCCAGATCGGCGATCGCCATCGACTGGCCGAGGCGCGAAAGAATCGTAGAGCGAACTTCGGATGGCTCGTCCTCGTTTCGCAGAATCGTCTGCAGCCAGGCCTCGTTGTCTGCTCCGCCGACACGCGCGATCACACTGACCGCGCGCTGCTTGAGCGACGTGCTACCCAGTCTTGGATACAGGTTGCGCAACCACGCGGTCTCGTCGGACGTGATCCGTTCACGGTCGAACGTGGAGATCGCCTCGCTGCGAAGTCGCTCGGGGGCGTCGTTGCGCTCAACCAGAGCGCGCACGCGCTGCAGCGCCTTCGGATTGGGATGATTCGCGAGTGCACGGATAGCGGCGCGCTGGATCCGTTCTTCGTTGCTGGAACGAAGCAAGTCTTCGATTACTTCAAGCGCTGCGTCGTCGCCGATACGCCCAAGCCAGGAGATCGCTTCGACACGCACGTCGAGTGACGGATCGGTGCGGGCAACGTTCGCCAGCACCCCCGTTGCGCTTTGATCTTTACGATTTCCGATGAGAAAGATCGCGTTGCGCCGAAGCTGTATCGAGCAATCATCCTTGCGATTCAGTACCTGCTGGATGAGCGGCGCGACAGTCTCCGGATCGCTTTGATACAGTGCGCGGAGTGCCTCGACCCTAACGCCTTGGTCTTCGTCGTTCTCGCACGACTGTCCTTGTTGTGCCGCTTGTGCGAGCTGACGCTGCGCTGCTGCGTCGCCGCGTTGCGCGAGGGCCCCCAGAATGCGTGCCTGCAACGTGCCGACGTCGGATTCCGTTTTTGCGCTGGGATATTTCGTCTTTTGCGTTTCGAGCGCCGTCAGTGCCTCGCGTAACTCAGCGACGCCGCCGATGCGATACAGCGCGAACGCTTGCCAATAGAGCGCCGATGCGGCGTATTGCGATGTGGCGAACTTCGTCGAGATGTCACGGAAGGCGCCGGCTGCCTGACGATACTCACCGCGATTGAGCAGCTCGCGCGCGCGACGGTATAACGAGTCGGCCGGATCCTCGGGCGCCCATGCCTTGCGAGGGCTGCCTGGATCCCATGCCTTCGGCGTAAAGTGCCATGCTTGCTCGAAAGGTCGCAGTGGAGTTGGCGGTGTGGGCGCGACCATCGGTGTTATTGGTGTGTGCACCCACGCCTCGAATTCGGGCATGGCTGGCATCGCCGGCATGGGCGGCATGGGCGGCATGGGCGGCATCTCGTGCAGGAAGAACGGCTCGAGAGCCAACATCGGCTCGTGCCACATCTCAGGCAGTTCCGGCAGCTCCGGGAAGTCTGGCATTTCCGGCAGCTCGAACATCTGCATCGGTTCCGGCGCGATCGCGAACGGATGCCAGACGCGCGGCGCTTTGGGTGTCGGCGCTCGTTCTGGACGCGGAGGCGGGACCTGGCGCTCGGGGCGCGGCGCTTTGGGACGCACCGGCGGCTGCGCGCCTAACGTGGCCGCGTAAAAGGCTGCGAGAAGAATCGGAGTACGGATCATATGATTGCGTTCCTTAGTCGTCGCCGCTGAGCGAGGCGACTGCTGTGCGAATGCGCGGTACGACATCGCGTTCTTCGAGCGCTTCGTTAATGATCTCGAGCTCGGCCGCGTTACGTCGCGATGCGGCAGGGAGCTGCGCAACTTGCGCGAGCACGAGCTCCAGATCCTCCAATAGAACACGGAGCCGCGGGTCACTTGCGACCGGCGAATCCAGCAGGAGGCGTGTCGTCACGAGCAGCTGTTCCGCTTGGGCGGCGAAACGCGTCTGGCCGGCCCCTTCACTTCCCTCTCGCGGCAGCGCCGCGAGCAGGACCGCGGTTTGTCCGAGCAGCTCGGTCGTCTGTCTCCCGTACGGCTCCTGGAAGCCAGCGCGCGATACCGCGATCTGTGGTTGCGCCGCGCGATCGACAGCGGAAAAGCGTCCGATCGCGACGCCGAATACGAGCGCGGCCGCGACGGCCGACACGAGGACCCACCAACGCGGCGTTAGGCGCTGCCGCGGCCGGTCGAAGTGGGCAGCCTCGATCGACTCCCACATCTCGCCGACGCGGGGCTCCGGCGGCACGCGCCAGCTGCGGCTCGCCTCCTGTAGGAGCTCCTGCAGTTTCTCGTCAGTCATAGTCTACTCCCGCGCGTAGTCAGCCAGCGCCTGGCGCAGCTTCACGCGCGCATCAAAAAGTCGGGCCTTGCTTGTTCCAACCGCGATGCCGAGCATCGCGGAGATCTCGACGTGCGTGTACCCTTCGATGTCGTGCAGAATCACCGATGCGCGGGCCCCGGGCGGCAACGCCTCGATCGCTCGCGTTAGGCGCTCCTTGAGCTCGGGGTCGCTCGGCGCGCTCGTTTCGTCAGGCACGTGACTCGCGCCCTCGAGACTCAGCTCGCGCGTGCGCAGCCGCCGCACCTTTCTCAAGCCGTTCAACGTGACGCTCACGGCGATTCGGTGGATCCAGGTGCTGAACGCCGCCTCGCCGCGAAAGCGAGACAGCTGATCGAACGCCCGGATGAACACGTCCTGCGTGAGGTCATGAGTGAGCTCCTCGTCACCGCATAGCCGAAACACCAATCGATGGACGCGATGGACGTGCGCCTCGTAGAGCGTGCGCGCAGCTCCCCGGTCGCCGTCCAGCACCCGGGTGATTAGCGTTTGCTCGTCCGTGCCGCCCACTAGTGCCGGCTTTATGGCGAGTCCCGTCATGCGATTCCTACCGATAGACACACGCCTGGAGGAAACAGTTGGGGTAAATTTGGCGGCCCGTAGCGCGGCAGCTGAGCCCCAGCGCGTGTTTTAGGCCCCGCGTAACGTTGCGGTCGCCTGCGGATTTTCGCATACCCTAGCCATTGCAAATGAGAGTGAGTTTGAGATTACGGAGTACCCGGACGTTGCTATGCCTCCCCTTGCTGATCCTGGGGGCGTCCAATGCGCGCGCACAACGCATGGAGAGCACTCCCACGAGAGAAGTGACGCCGCGAGAAGGGCGCGCCGCATCGGTGCGCGAGTCACCCGTCATCGATGGCCGTTTGAACGATGCGGTATGGGAGAGCGGGCAGCTGTACACTGGCTTCGTCCAGCGAGAGTCGCACGAGGGTGACCCGGTCACCGAGAAGACCGAGGTCCGCATACTCACGGACGGCGAGGCGTTGTACATCGGCGCCTGGCTCTATGACCGCGAGCCGAATTCGATCATCCCCGGCGACAAGATCCGCGACGGGACTGTTGCAAATAGCGACTACTTCGGCTTCGTCCTCGACACGTACTTCGATCGCCAGAACGGATTCATGTTCGCGACGACACCGTCGGGAATCGAATACGACGGACAGATCGTGAAGGAAGGCGAAGGAGGCGGCGTCTTCCAGACGGGGCAGACGCGGGCGCAGGCCGGCTCCATGGGCGGATTCAACCTCAACTGGGACGCCAGCTGGACGGTGGCGACGTCGTCGGACTCGTTAGGGTGGTACGCCGAGTTTCGCATTCCGTTTGCCACGCTGCGCTACGGCGGTGGCGCGGAACAGACGTGGGGACTCAACCTCGTACGCGGCATCAGGCGCAAGAACGAAGAAGCGTTCTGGTCCTTCATCCCGCGGCAGTTCAGCGTGATGCGCATGTCGCGCGCGGGAACGCTGCGCGGTGTGCAGGTGCCCGTGCGCCGCGTCGCCACCGTAACGCCATACCTGCTGGCCGCAACGTCACGTGACTACACGATCGACAGCAAATTCGATCCGACGGGCGAGTGGGGGGCTGATCTCAAGTACGGCCTAACGCCGAGCCTGACGCTGGATCTCACCTACAATACCGACTTTGCGCAGGTGGAAGTCGACGAACAGCGCACCAACCTCACGCGGTTCCCGCTGTTCTTTCCCGAGAAGCGTCCCTTCTTCCTGGAAAACGCGGGAACATTTTCGGCCGGCACGCCACAGGCCGTGGAGCTCTTCTTCACGCGGCGCATCGGCATCGATTCGTTAGGCAGTCCGGTTCCGATCCTCGGCGGCGGGCGAGTCACCGGTCGCGTCGGCGGCCTCACGGTCGGTGCGCTGCAACTGTTCACCGACGAAGTGGCCGGCCTGCAGCCGACGACGTCGTACTCAGTAGCGCGCGTTACGCGCGAGCTGGCGACGCGATCGCGCATTGGCATCCTCGGTGTGCAGCGGCGTGGTGACGGCAGCAACAACTACAATCGCACGTATGCGGTTGACGGCCGCATTGGAATCGGCGATGCGTGGACCATCGATTGGTGGGGGGCCAAGACCGAGACGCCAGGGCGCACAGGCGAGGACCTCGGGTTCAGCGCGCGCGCCGGCTATCAAACGCAGGACTGGAGCAATTCGGTGCGCTATCTCGAGGTGGGTGAGGATTTCAATCCTGAAGTGGGATTCCTCAATCGCTTCGGGGGGTATCGCTACTATGAGGTTTCGTTGATGCGGCTCGTGCGCAACGCGAACCTCAAGTGGCTGCGGCAATGGAATCCGCACCTGACGTATCGCGGCTACTTCGATCTGGCGGGGAATTATCAGAGCGGGCAGATGCACATCGATCTGACGGAGGTCGAGTTCGCCGACGGCGGCCGTTTCGGTCCTGAGCTCAATATTTATCACGAGGGGCTGCAGAATCCGTTCGCGATCTCGTCGAATGTCACACTACCCGTTGGGGATTACGACTTTCCCTCGTTAGGCTGGGACTATACGACGAATCCAAGTGCGACGCTGTCGGTCACCGGACACTCGGACATGGGGCCGTTTTACAACGGCACGCGCTACGGCGGCAACGCGACGCTCACGTTCAGACGCGGTGCCTCGTTCACGTCGTCCCTCATCGCCGATTATCAGGACGTGGATCTGGATCAGGGGAGCTTCACGCGATCGCTCGTGGGGTTCCGCCTGGGCTACTTCTTTACGCCGCGCGTTTTCCTGCAGTCGCTGACGCAGTACAACAATCAGGCGGCTGTGTGGACTGCCAACGTGCGCTTTGGATGGCTGAACACGGCGGGGACGGGCCTCTTCATCGTGTTCAATGAAGGGCAGCAGGCGGACAGCTTCTTCGACTGGGTGCGTCCACAGACACGGTCGTTCGTCGTGAAGTACACGCGCCAGATCGGTACGGGAATGTGATGATTGCGGCGCGCCTAACGAGCATCGTTCTGTTTGCGCTGGCGCTGCCGGCGGCCGCACAGGGCCCGCCGCTTGATGTGCTGCTCGTCAACGGCCGCGTGCTGGATGGCGCCGGCAATCCGTGGGTACGGCAGGATATCGGCATCCTTGGGCGCAGCATCGCGTATATCGGTCTGATTTCGGTCGATCACCCGCGAGCGCGCGATACAGTCGACGTGTCCGGGCTTGTCATTACGCCAGGCTTCATCGACATGCACAGCCACGCGGATCTGGAAACCGACTACGGCCGCTCCGCGCTTGCGTTCCTCTTTCAGGGAATCACGACTGCCGTGTTAGGCATCGACGGCGGCGGCGAGAGCTCGATCCACGCGACGTACGACGGCTATCGCCGCACTGGCATCGGCGTGAATGCGCTGCGTTACGTCGGCCACGGCGCGGCGCGTAGCTCCGTGATGGGCGCGCAGGCACGGGCACCGACGCCGTCTGAAATGGACGCGATGTCGCGCTTCGTGCGCCGCGGAATGGAGGAAGGAGCGATCGGCTTATCGACTGGACTCTTCTACTCGCCAGGCACTTACGCGGCGACGGATGAAGTGATCGAGCTGAATCGTGTCGCTGCTGCATTCGGCGGGATCTACGACACGCACGACCGCGACCTTGGCGCGGCATACCCCGGCGTCGGTTACCTCGAATCAATGAAGGAAGCGATCACGATTGGAGAACGCGCCGGCACTCCCGTGATCTTCAGTCACATTGGACCTCAGGGACACGCCAACTACGGAAAAGCTGCCGCGGCCGCGCAGCTCATCGAGGCTGCGCGGCAACGCGGCGTCAATGTGATGGCGGCTCAGCATCCGTACACGGCGACGCAAAGCAACCTGCGCTCGTATGCCATTCCCGATTGGGCGGCCGCGGGTGGTCGGGCGGCCATGCTGCAGCGCTTCCGCGATCCGGAGCTCGTTAGGCGGCTCGACCGCGAGACGATGGAGATGATGGCGATCCGCGGCGGCGCCGAGAAGATCCGCTTTGTCGATGAGCGGAAGGAATTGAACGGCAAGACGCTGGCGCAGGTGGCGGATTCTCTCAAACTGCCGGTGCCTGCTGCGGCACGCCAAGTTCTCGAAGGCGGCAATGCGTCCGTGATGAACATGGATCTCTATGATCTGGCCAACATCCGGTATCTGTCGCGCTGGGATTGGATGATGACGTGCACCGACGGCCGCGCTACACGGCCGGGGATCGAGATCACGCATCCGCGGCCGTACGGCGCCTTCAGCCGCAAGCTGCGCATGCTCGCGCTGGACGACTCCGTGATCACGCTGCCGTTCGCCGTGCGCAGCATGAGCGGCCTCGCGGCAACGTTCCTGGGACTGCAGGATCGCGGGCTCGTTAGGCGTGGGTTCGCCGCCGATCTCGCGGTCTTCGACCTCAGTCGTTTGCGCGACAAGGCGACGTATGACGCGCCGCACCAGTATTCCGAAGGGACCGTGCACGTGATCGTGAACGGCCGCTTCGCAATTCGTGACGGCAAAGCGACAGGGACGCTGGCCGGCGAGCCGTTGCTACGTGGTGGTGTGGTCTACAGACCCGCTCCGCGCACAGACGGCACTCATTAGCAGCAGGACGTGACGCGCATCATACGGTCTCGCGCGCGAGGCGGTGCGGTGGCACGGGCCCCTGCGCGAGTTTCAAAGTTTCAGGCATGCGAATGGCAGCCAGAAGGCCGGACGTCAGCGTTAGGCATCCCACGCTCATGATGGCGGCCGCCATGCCGTACGCGTCGGCGAGCGCTCCCGCCAGCAGCGCACCGACAACGTACCCGGAGTCGCGCCAGAGTCGATACATGCCGACCGCAGAGCCGCGCCACGTTGGGTGCGCGACATCGCCGATGACGGCCAACAGCGTCGGATAAACCATGGCCGTGCCCACGCCTAACAGCGCTCCGGTCGCGAGCCAGAGCACGAAACCCTGCACCAACACCATGCTGACGAGCGCGGCGCCCTGAACGAGCATGCCGCCCACGATGAGCCATTTGCGGCCGAACCGGTCGCTCAACGCTCCTGTGACGAGCTGCGTGACACCCCACGTCGCTGGGTAGATGAAAGCGAGCATGGCGATTTCGCTAATGGAGAGTCCGGCCGCGGCGAAAAACAGAGGGAACAGGCCCCACGCCAAGCCATCGTTCAGGTTGTTCACGAGACCGACCTGACTCGCATTGGCGAGCGCTGGATGGGACCAGGTTGCGCGAACGACTATCTCGCGCAGAGAAGGCGCGCGGCCGCGGTCCGGCGCGGCAGCACTGGCATCCGGGAGCATAGCCTCGTGCCGCGCGTGCTGCATGGTGTCGCGCACGAACAGCTGCGAGAGGGCGAGGCCTAACGCGGCGAAGGCAATACCGAGATAGAACGGCTCAGGACGCAGCCCGAAGCGACTCGCGATCACACCAGTTGCAAGTGCGGAGAGCGCCACCGCGAGATATCCAGCGAATTCATTGAGGCCCATTGCGAGCCCACGCCGTTGCGGACCGGCCAGATCGATCTTCATGACGACCGTCATGGACCATGTGAGGCCCTGGTTGATACCGAGCAGCACGTTAGCCGCAATGATCCAGGACCAGCTCGGAGCCACCATAACGAGAATCGGGACCGGCAGTCCGATTAGCCATCCGACGACGAGCGTGTGCTTGCGGCCGAATCGGTCCCCGAGCCGTCCAGCCGCAACGTTGGTGATTGCTTTGACGAGACCGAACGTGAAGATGAAGGACAGCGCTGCGCTCTTCGACGCGAGACCGAAGTCACGCTCCGCGATGAGCGGCAGGACCGTGCGCTCGAGCCCAACCATTGCGCCGACGAAGGCGTTGACGAGAACGAGCAGCGAGAACTGTCTCCAGTTCTCGCGCAGTCCCAGCGTCGGCCGCGTCATTGTCGCGCGTTCGATCGCTCGTAGACGGCGACGATCCACACGAATCCGCGCTGCTGGAATTGAAGCGTCAGACCGGCGCGGCGAATCGCGCTGTCGATGGCGGTGCTGGGGAAGACGTAAACGCGAAACGCGCTGCGACGGAGCGCGCGGATTGCGTTCTGCAGAGCTATCGCGAGTCGCATCCACCAGCTGTCTCGGGGGTAGACGATCGCGAAGAGTCTGCGTGCGCGCCCCGTTGCCGTGGCAAGAAGTCGTTCCATGTCTGGATAACAACAAACGACTTTATCCAGCGTGACTATGTCGGCGACCGGGACTTCCTGCGCCATGGAGGTGAAGTCACCATTCACTGCTTTCATGCGGTCGTTCGAGCGTCGCCGCTCCGCCTCGTCGCGTGCCGCCGCGAGGTAGGCAGCGCTCGCATCGACGAGTGTAGCATGTGCAGCGCCGCTCGCAAGCAACTCATGCGCGATGGCACCGATCCCACCGCCGATATCGAGGACGCTCATACCGGCGATCGCCGCCTGACGAGTGGCAGACAGCAGCTGGCGCGTCGAAGGACTCGGTCCGTTTCGGCGATAGTTGTCCAGATCCTTTCGCGCCACTCTGGCGTCGAACTGCGCATCGATCGCGCAGCAATGCGCCGCGCATGTCACCGGCTGAGCCGTCGGAGTGCGGGGTGTGCCACGCTGAGGTTCGCAGTGCGAATGAGGTCCGCGTTAGGCGGTCGCGGCGGGACGTCCTGGAGCAGCCGAGCGACGAACACCTCGCGATCGGTGATCCTGAACACACGATTGCACCGGCGGAAGATCATGCGCGCTTCGCCAGTTTGCGAGCCCCCAGCGAGGCGGCTTGGCGGCTGCCTAACGAGGTGCGCAAGCCGCTGCTTCGCCACTCGGGAAATCCTCCGCTGGTCCGGCGCGCGTGAAAGCCCTGCTTCCGGAGGATACTCACTGCTTCCAGTGCGTACACGCAGTAAGGCCCGCGGCAATAGGCGATGATCTCCTTGCGTTTGGGCAGCTCCGGTGCGCGGCGTTTGAGCTCCGGAACCGGTATCGAGAGTGCGCCAGGGATGTGCCCCGCCTCGAACTCTTCGCGCGGACGAACGTCGATAACGGTCACCTGACCGTCACGCATGAGCTTGTGCAGTTCGTCCAGGGTCACCGGCTCCAGCTCATCGCGGTCGTCGAGATACAGCCGCGCTACTCTTTCGACCTCAGCCAGTCGCAGCCGCGCGAGGTTTTGAAAGCTGCGCACGAAGTCGGCGACGCCGTCCTCCGCTAACCTGTAATAGATGTAGGTCCCGTCGCGGCGTGTTTCGACAAGTCGAGCGTGATGCAGATCGCGCAGGTGCGCACTCGTGTTCTTGACCGGAATAGCTGCCTGCTCGGCGAGACCTTCGACCGTTCGCTCTCCCTGGGTCAGGAGGTCGAGAAGCTCGATACGTTTTGGGCTCGCCAGGGCGTGGCCGATGCGGGCGAACTGGCTATAAAGGGCGTCTTTGAATTCGCGCTGCGACACAGGTCTTTACTCCTATTCGTTCGATCAGTAGAATAGGGGAAATCCAGCGGCGGTCAAGCGGCGTAAGAAACAAGACTGCCCGTCGACCCCACCATTAGCTCATCTCCCGGAGGTTCCATGCGCATCGTTGCCTGCTCCTGCGGCCATCCGCTCCGCGCCGCGAACGACGAGGGACTCTTCCGCGCCGCGCGCCAGCACATCGTCGAACACCACCCCGGAATGGAGCGCACAGACGACCAGCTGCGCGGGATGATCAGCGCACGCGCGTACGAGGCAGCCCCCGTTCCTCGTTAGGCTTCCGGCCATGACCGACGCTCGCCAAGCTATCGCT
Organism: Gemmatimonadaceae bacterium; assembly: GCA_036555845.1. Taxonomy (GTDB): domain Bacteria; phylum Gemmatimonadota; class Gemmatimonadetes; order Gemmatimonadales; family Gemmatimonadaceae; genus DASYRX01. Next base: position 15,080 of record DATBKN010000474.1, read on the forward strand.
GGTGTCGCGCGACCCATCCCAGGGTTGGACGTACGCCAACTGCGTAACGCGATCCAGGAGGAGTACACCGCGGTCGCGACGCATCCGCAACAAGGCTTCCACTTTCATACCGGGCGCCCTTTGGCTCGACTGCTCGGCTATGCTGACGAGTGGCTGGACGGGATTCCAGAGCGCAGCATCGCCTCCTTTGCGGGCACGGGAAATCCGTTCAGCATGGGAACGCTCGATCCAGGCGAGCGTGTCGTCGACGTCGGTTGTGGCGCGGGTATCGACAGCCTCATCGCCTCGCGCATGGTCGGCACGGATGGAAAGGTGATCGGCGTGGACATGACCCCAGCGATGCTGGAGCACGCGCGAACGAGCGCGCACGAGGCTGGTTCACCGAATGTCGAGTTTCGCAGCGGCTACGCCGAGGCGCTTCCGGTAGAGGACGGATGGGCTGATGTCGTGATCTCCAATGGCGTGCTGAATCTCTTTCCGGATAAGCTGGCTGGACTCCAGGAGATGGCGCGCGTGCTTGGGCCCACGGGTCGAATTCAGATCGGCGATATCAGTGTGCAGAAGGCTCTCGGCGAGAACTCAAAGCGAAACATCGATCTCTGGAAGGGTTGAATCGCCGGCGCTCTGCTGGAGGCAGAGCTTTACGCGACGGTCGTCGCGGCTGGCTTCGTAGGGTTCGAGCTGACGTGGCGGGGCGACGTCTTCAGTGGCGCTCCGCAGGCAGGGAGCGCGGCGAAGTTTGGAACGTTGGGGATCAACTTCCGCGCGCGTAAGGCGCGGGACGAGGCCGAGTGGACAGCCGAGCTGTCAAAGTTGAATTGCGAAGTGTGAATGCGCGGCAGCGCCTATCGAGCGGCACAAGCCATTAGCGACCGAATGCGAAGCGCACTCCCGCATTCGCCGTGAAGCCACTCAGCTCCGTCCACACGTCGGTGGTTCTGCGGCCGCCCTCGCCTGGGAATGGGAGGAGAAGCGGGTCGTAGCGCGTCTGCCTAACGTTACCGAGGTTCTCCAAGTTGAGGAAGAAGCGCGCGAGGCCGGGGCGGGTCTGCACCCAGCGCTCTCCCAGGAGGCCGAAGATCACGTACGGCGCGCTCGTGCTGCGGAACGGGTTGTGCTCCAGCGCCTGGCGCCCGGTGTAGTAGACCTCAACACCCAAACGATAGTTCTCCTCGCGCTCTACGCTCGCCACCGCACCGGCCGTGTGCCGCGGCGAGAGCGGTACCAGCCGGCGCGCAGAATTGCCGAGGCGCGGATCCCACTCGGTCGCATTCAGGTACGCGTACGTCAGCGTTAGGCGCGCCGGCGCGCGCACAACGCGCGTGAGGAGCTCCGCGCCCCAGGCGCGAGCTTCGAGGGGCGCGTTCACAAACTCGACTCGCGGGACTCCAGTCGCCGCATCGCGTAGCGCGAGAGGGTGTCTCACCAGAGAGCGGTGGAGCGTGCCGCCCAGTTCGAGCGTGCCGAGCCGCGTCTGCAGTGAGCCGTTCAAGTCGCCGGCGATGTACAGTGCGCGCTCCTGCTCCAGTCCGCTCGCGGGTCGGACAGGCGTTAGGCCGATCGCGTCCGTCTCATCACTGAAGGGGACAGGAGCGAAGGTCCCGCCTCCGCCGGACAGCCGAATCGCCCAATCGCCTGGAAGCTTTTCGTGCGGCCGGAGCAAGATCGACAGACGCGGGCTCACTGTCGTGCCATAGACGTTATGCGAGTCAAGTCGCCCGCTTGCGCTCACTGTGAGCCATGTAGTGAAGTCAATGTCGGTCTGAGCGAGCAGCGAAGGGACCTTGTACGAATAGTCGAAGGCACCAGCCAGCACGTCGCTGTTGCGATAGTCCTCCGCCGCGAATGCCGCGCCGATAACGTATGTCAGCGGTGCGCGAGGCATTGCGAGCGTTATTTCACTCATGGCGCTGCGATGCCGATCGCGTTCGCTTACCTGCCCGAATTGATGGCGATGCTTCTGCTGCATTGCTGACGCGCGCAACGAGAGGATGTCTCGACCGCCGAGCAGACGCCTGGCGACCACGCCGACGTCGCCCCGGCGAGTGTCCAGTTCCTCGATGTGCGGGCTGCCGTCCGGCATGACACGGCCCGGCAGAGTGCCGCCCGATCGATTCTCGCTCGTTACGCCCGCCGTGAGCAGCAGCGATCCGTTCGCGTTTTCGTAGAGCAGTCGCGGCCGTAGCGTGATGCGATCATATCCCGCCATATCCGCCCAGCCGTCGGCGTCGAGATCGTTGCGATGCTGCGTGTGACCGGAGGCGAGCACTGTCGCACCCCACGGCGACGGCGTCGAAGAAGCGCTCGCCAGAAACAGCACCGCATCCGTGCCGCCGCGCGTCGTTTGATTCAAGAGAACTTCGCGTACACCCGCAACTTGCGGCCTGCGTGAGATCAGGTTGACCACGCCACCTAACGCGCTGCCGCCGTACAATGCCGATGCGGTGCCCTTGATTACCTCTACGCGTGCGAGGTCGAGCGGTGGGATCTGTAACAGACCCAGGCCGCCGGCCTGGGCACCATAGAGCGGGAGGCCGTCCGTCAACACGAGTGTATAGCGGCCGCGAAGTCCGTGGACTCGCACGTTCGCTCCACCCAGCGCAGCGGACGTCGTTTGCACGCGGAGCCCTGACGTTTCGTTCAGCATCATCGTTATGTCACCGGGAGTCATGGCGACCTTCTCCGCGACCTCCTCATCGTCGATGATTTCGACGCGCACTGGCGTGTCCTCAACGCGCCGCTCGCCGCGGGTTGCCGCCACGACGATTCGCTCCAATTCGGATGCGGTGGGAGACAAGTCGACAACAAGCAACGTGTCCATGCGTGCCCTTAGCTCGATCGACACGGTATCTGGCACAAACCCGAGACGCACGACCGATACGACGTGGTGCCCTGGCCGGAGCCGGAACGACGTAATACCTAACGCATCCGTGTTTCTCGTGAGCGCACCGGCGCGTACAGCTGCGCCAACGACGACTTCGGAACCCGCCATCACGCGGATGCGCAGCGTGGCCAGCGAATCCTGTGCGTGCGCGCTGGTGGCGGCGAGACCGGCCGCGACGAACGCGACACCGGCACTGATGCTCAGAACCCGCATCGAGCATATCAACAGCGTCTCAAGCCTGTTAGGCACAATCGATCGCCGCTCGGAAGACGTCCAAACCGCTGCGTGGCAATGCAGACTCAAAGCTGGGAAGCGTGACGTCCAGGCACTAGATGCTCCTAGCGCATGCACTCTGCCGACCGTAGAGTGCTGACACATATGAAACGGGCACTCGGGATCACGGTGGCGCTGTTGCTTTTCGTCGTGACGGTGCTGGCGGCGCACGACCTATTCATCAAGCCGGCTGCATTCTTCCTGGCCCCAAACACCGCGTCGCGCGCGCTCATCGTCAACGGCACGTTCACGCGCAGCGAGAACTCGATCACGTGGGATCGAGTGCGCGACGTGAGCATCGTAGGGCCGGCTGGACGTTCGCACGCCGACGTCAGCGCGTGGTCAGCCAAAGGCGACACCAGCGTGCTGCGGTTCACGACTGGAGCGGCCGGCACATACGTGTTAGGCGTTTCCACACTCCCGCGCGAGCTGCGTCTCGAAGGGAAGGAATTCAATGCCTATCTCGAGAGCGACGGAGTGCCCGACGTTCTGGCGGCGCGCCGCGCGAGCGGCGACATCACCAAGGCGGCACGCGAGCGCTATCAAAAGCATATCAAGGCGATGGTGCAGGTTGGCGACACGCACTCGGACGCCTATGCGACACCGTTAGGCTATCCGGCCGAGTTGATCCCAGTCGCAAATCCATATGCCTTGGAGAGCGGCGCGCCACTGCGACTGCGCGTGCTGGTGGACGGTCAGCCGGTGGCGAATCAGTACGTCGTCAGCGGAGGGCGTACGCCGGCGGGAGGGCGCATTGCGGCCGCCGGATATCGCAGCGACAGCGCGGGCATCGTGCACATCCCGCTCCGAGCGGCGGGCCAGTGGTACGTGAAATTCATTCACATGACCAAAGTCGCCGACGATACCGTCGACTACGCATCCAAGTGGGCGTCGCTCACGTTCGAGGTGCGCCCAAGGCCTCGTTAGGTGCTGGCTCGATCACTGCCATGGCACCCAGTAGCTCACCTTGATCGCGACGAACTGCGAGCCATCTGCGCGCAGCGCGTCCCACATTGCGCGCGGGCGCACGGAGAAACCGTCAGGCGCCGAACTGAAGCGATCCTGCTGCCATACGACGAAGATCGTGCTGCCCGGCCGCCACTCCCACCGGATGACCGCATTGCTGCGGAACGAGCGCACGTTGAAGTCGTTGTTCGACAGCGTGAACGACGCACCGCCGTCGGTGACAGTTCGTTGGCCTAACGAATCCGGAGCGCCGATCGTGGTGCCGTCCGAACCATACGTGCGCAGATCACTGCTGCGGGCCGCCTGCAGCTCGCCGTGGTCATAGAAGCGGCCGCTCGCCGCAAAGGGCTCGGCGTACGTTTCGAACGTGAGGTTCGGCGTCAGAGCGTAGTTGAAGCGGAAGCGCATCGAGTACTGATCGCGATCGACATACGCAAAGACGTAACGGCGCCCGAACGTCGCGGCACTCCCGCCGGCCACTGACGTTACGTACTGTCGTGCGGTGATGCCGCCGCTGTATGCCGGCGTCACAGTCAGCTCCCACTGCGGGCCAGGACGCAGCGTAAGCGTCCCATTCGCGCTGAATCCATGTCCGCCGTCGCTGCTTTGCGAGCGATTGAAACTGATGGACAACCCTGTGCGCGCGCCTGCTCTGCTCGACAGGCTGCCATATACATACGTTCCGGGTTTGGTGGCCATGAGCGGGCCGCCACGCGTCAGGTTGTCGTTAATGGCGGCCGCGTTGTAACCGCCGCCAATGTTGCCGCGCCAGAAATTCTTTAGCGTGACATTGCTGCTGTACTCGAGAAATGTGTACTGACGAACGCCGCCGAAATTCCACCCTGTTCCGTAAAACAGGCCGGCGTCGTAATTGTGGAAGAAGCGACCGCGTTTGGTCTCACGATAGCGGATGTCGGCAAAGGCGTCGCGATCGTCGGCCCCGCCTAACCGTCCCACGTCATTGATCTCGTAGCCCGGCGATTCTGCCGTGAGATCGATGTCCCAGAGCCAATGCGCGCCGCTCAGCTTGCTGTGATTGATACCGACGATATATCCGGGCAGTGTTGTGCGACTGGGATCGTACTCGACGTAGTCGGCGTCGGGGCGCTGGAAGTAGCGGCGGCTGGACGACTGCTGGGCGGCGATCGCGAATGAATCACCTGCGACGTAGCTGAACCCGGCAAACGCGCTCATGTCGTACTTGCCGCCGGCCCAGCGTAACCGGGTATCGAGAATGCCGGAGTATGCACGACGCGCGAGCGCGCGCTCAGCGAGGCTTCCGGACTCGATGTCGCGTTCCACCGCCGTGAGCATCGCGTACACAGTGGATGCGTTGCGCCCGAACTCCTGTTGTGCGACGCCCACGCCATAGAACGTCCTCGGTGCGACTTCCGCGTCCGAGAACGCATTGCGTGTTTCGTCGAAGGTGCGTGCCTCTTCTCGGTCCGTCACCGCAGTGAGACCGGCAAACGAGAGTTTCGAAGGGAGACGTCCCGAGAGCTTCGCCGCACCGAGGATCGTCGAGTTTCGCGGTATGTCGCTGTATGTGGCGCCCGGGCGGAGCGGAGGCGGCGCACCGATACGTCTCGAGTAAAAGTTGCCGCGCCCGCCTAACAACTGTGTCCCTTCCGTGAAGAAGGGACGTCGCTCGGCGAAGAACGTCTCGTACGCTGACAGGTTCACTTCAGCTGGATCGGCTTCGACCTGACCAAAGTCGGGGTTGAATGTTGCTTCAAGCGTCGCGTTCGGGCCGAGGCCCAGCTTCACGTCCCCGCCGCCACGGAACTCGCTGCGACGGCGTTCGTCGAACGGATTATTCGCGTTCACGTTGCTCGTGAAGCGCGTGTCGGTCGCTACGTACGGCAAGAGCTCGACGCGGCGGCTGGGACGCACGCCGTGAATGCCGGCCAGATCGCCCATGCGTGATGACCAGCCCGTATCGTTTCGCCTAACGAGTACCCAGTAGGCCGACTCGTTGCGATCGGGGACAAGGCGCACGACGTTCACTCCCCAGAGTTGCTCGTCCGCGGCGCTGAAGCGCAGCTGACTGAAGGGGATGCGCATCTCAGCGCTCCAGCCTGTGGAGTCAACGTGCGTGCGCGCTTCCCAAACCGGATCGAATGCGTAGTCGCGCGAGCCTTCGAAGTCCGAGCCGTGGTAATAGTCGATGCGCACACCTGCCGCTGTTACAGCGAACGAGTACGCGGTACGCCGGTCGCGGAACGTGTCCAATGAGACAATGAGTTGCTCGGAGCTTCCCTCGCGATCGCGACGAGTCACGAGCGCTCGGATGGCGTCGGGGTTGCTGCTTCGCATCCTGGCTCCGATGTACAGTGCGGCGTCGTCATAGATGAAGGCCACGCTCGTGGAATCTGTGGCGGGTGCCCCTTCGTTCGGTTCTCGCTGAGTCAGACCCGAGATGAACTGCGCGTCTGTCCATGCCGCGTCGTCGAGCGTGCCGTCCAGATGGATCGCACTCGCGCGCGAGGCCCGTACCGCCTGCGCGCGTTTACTGGACGTGACTCCTGATGTTGGCGCTGTTGACAGCTGCTGCGGAAGCGCGCGGCTTTCTGTGCTCGTTAGGCTCAAGACCGCAAGGGCGGCGAAGACGCCAGCCGCCGATCGCACTGCGCTTGGCATGGTTGCGTTTTACGAGAATGGTAGACCGACCGTTCCGGCCCAGCGTCCGTCAGCTCGCCGGGAGGCAACACTCCCTCTGACAGTGCTAATGGATAAACAGTTTTGGACTGTGACGTTACTGACGCGCTCGGACGTGTGTAGTTGCGGGCCTGCGCCGCCAGATGCGCGAGAGTCCGGTAAGTAGCCGAGCCTAACGGTTACAGCGACGTCCCGCGCTGTTACTGCCTGTCGTCTCGCGGCCGATATGGGACGAGCGTCGTCTGCTTCGCGCCGTCGGCGTAAACCACCGTAAGTCCTGTGTACGCGATCTTTTCGCCGAATTCGCCAACCTCGAAGAGCGCGCTCGGTGTGTCCATGTCAACGCGCGCGCTGCGCAGGGATTTCTGCGAAGAATCGGCGATGAACAGGCGAGCCTCACGAATTGGACGCGCGGAGCCGCGCCACGTGAGACGCAGCGTGTTGTTCTCGAGCCGCTCGATGCGCATGACTCCACCGCCGCCGTCGGCACCTTCACCGATCGTGAGCATGCGCGACTTGGTCGGGTCATACGGTTGCAAGGGCTTCTGCGGTGCGGGCGCCCACGTCGGTAGCTGCACGGGGACGGGGACATAGACAGGCACCGCGTACTGAACCACAGTCTCGGTCACGTAAGGAACCCCCACGAGCCCGGTGCGCAGACTACCGGAGAAGCAGTTCGCCCAACGGCTGTTACACGAGCCGATCGGCGGAAACCGATGGCGCGTACCAATCCAGTGGCCGAATTCATCGCCCGAGCGGTCGAAAGTCCGCGGCGGCAGCGAGCCCATTTGTATGGGGGGCAGCGACGACGGACGCGGCGCGCTCAGCGTCACCGACGAACCTGCCGACGATCGGCCGACCATCTGCCCACGCGCAGCGATCGGCAAAACAGCGACGAGCGCGATGCCTAACGTGCAAACTCGGTTGCTGCGCATGCTGTACTCCTTCGACAACTCAGGGATGGCGTGGCTTTGAACGCCTGGTCACCTAGCGTACCCCATCGAAACTGTACGTTCCGGGTCGACTGGCGCCAAGCCCCGCAGACTGGGACCTTTGGCAATTATGCGGTCAAACTTCCAAACCCCGAGAGCTCGCAATTCTTAACGTACGAGACATGAAAGCAGGCGCGAACAAGGACTATGACATTGTGATAGTCGGCGCAGGCGTGGCTGGCCTGGCCGCGATGCGCGA
>DATBKN010000475.1:0-10098 GCA_036555845.1 Gemmatimonadaceae bacterium
TCCATCAGCTGGGCATCGCCGACCGAACCGCTGCCTGTCATCCGCGATCCGCGCGTGGCGTTCGAAAAGCTCTTTGGTGTCGGCGGCTCGCTGGAGGAGCGCGCGCTCCGCCGCCGCACGCGGCGCAGCATCCTCGATTGGGTGGCGACGGAGCTCACGTCCATCAAACGCTCGTTAGGTCCCGAGGACAGGCACCGCCTCGACAGCTATCTGGAAGACATTCGCGAGGTCGAGCGGCGCATCGCCCGCATCGAGGCGCGCAACACGAGCGGCGAGCCGCGCGATCTTCCCGAGGCGCCCGCCGGCGTACCCGATTCGTTCAGGGAACACGTCGAGCTGATGTTCGATCTGCAGGCGCTCGCCTTCGCGGCCGACGTCACGCGCGTCTTTTCGTTCAAGATGGGCCGCGACGGATCCGCACGAACATATCCCGAAAGCGGATCGGAGAAGCCTTTCCATCCGGCGTCGCATCATGGCGGCGCGGAAAAGGCGGTCCGCGAATTCTTCGCCATCAACAAGTATCACGTCGGGATGCTGCCGTACTTCCTCAACAAGCTGAAGAGCATGTCCGAGGGCGACAGCAACCTGCTCGAGAAGACGATGATCCTGTACGGTTCGCCGATGGCTGACGGAAACCTGCACAACCATCGCCGCTGTCCGCTCATCGTGCTGGGCCACGCGAACGGCAAGCTCGCCGGCAACATGCACGTGAAGGCGTCGGACGGCACGCCGATGGCGAACGCGATGCTTAGCATGATGCACTCGTTAGGACTGGACGACGTCAAACGCTTCGGTGACAGCACCGACGCCTTCACGCTTCTGGCAGATTCCTAACGCAGTCAGGAGGCGCGCCATGCGAATTGTATCTCTTGCTTCCAGCCTGCTGCTGGCCGCGAGTCTGACAGCGGCGACCACACCTGAGTCACCAGTCGCCGATGCCGCGATGCGGAAAGACGCGGCGGCCGTCAAGCAATTGCTCAAGCAGGGCGCCGAGGTGAACGCGGCGCAGGGCGACGGAATGACGGCGCTGCACTGGGCCGCGATGCATAACGATGCCGAGCTGGCGCGCATGCTGTTGTACGCGGGCGCGCGCAAGGATGCGGCGACGCGCAACGGGACGTACACCCCGCTGCATCTGGCCGCCAGGACCGGCAGCGCCGCCGTCGTCAAAGCACTGCTCGACGCAGGCGCGGACGCGAACACTGCCACGACATCAGGCGGCGCGACGCCGCTGCACCTCGCTGCGGCGCAGGGGAACACGGAAACGATCTCCGCGTTACTCGATCATGGCGCGCAAGTGAACGCGAAGGAGGGCGCCTGGGGACAGACGCCGCTCATGTGGGCGGCCGCGTACAACCGTCTCGCCGCGCTCGAGCTGCTTCTCGCGCGCGGGGCCGACGTGAAGCTGACGTCCAAGGTCGAAGACATTCCGGCGCGCGAGCGCGCGGACCGCGCGGCGAATCAGCTTCGCAACCGCCGAGTCGCTGCGCTCAAGGCCGCGGAACAACCACCGCGGCCGGCAGCGGTCGTGCAGCAAACGGCGGCTGCACCGGCTCGCGACTCTCAGATGGTCAAAGGAGATTCAGCACGAAACGCGAAGCGTGACGCGCCGGCACCGAGGGAGACCCGGCGCCTCGCGCAAGCGAGGAACGAGCCGCAGCCGACGCCTGGCGCGAAGCCAGCCGACAGCACCGCGCGCCGGCCGGACGGCTCGCGCCTGGATTCCACGAGCGCCGCGCGTGGAGGACTGGGGTACGGCGACCTTGTCGGAAACAAGGGCGGCCTAACGCCGCTGCTGTTCGCCACGCGCCAGGGCTACGTCGAGCCCGTGCTCGCGCTGCTCAAGGCCGGCGCCGACGTCAATCAAGTGAGCGCGGGTGATCATACGAGCCCGCTGCTCATGGCGACTATCAATGGCCACTTCGATCTCGCCAAGTTGCTGCTCGAGCGCGGCGCCGACCCCAAGCTGGCGAGCGACGCCGGTGCGACGCCGCTGTATGCGACAATCAACGTGCAGTGGGCCGCGAAGGCGCTATACCCACAGCCGACGGCTCAAAAGCAGCAGCAGACGACGTATCTGGAGCTGATGGAGGCGCTCATCAAGGCCGGCGCCGACGTGAACGTTCGCCTAACGAAGCACCTCTGGTACATGTCCTACAACTTCGACTTGTTGGGCGTGAACACGACCGGAGCGACGCCGTTCTGGCGCGCGGCGTACGGAACCGACGTCCCGGCGATGAAGCTGCTCATCGCGCACGGCGCCGATCCGAGTATTCCGACGAAGAAGCCCTTTGGCCGCCAGCGCGGCGACGATGCGCCGGCTGAAGACGACAGCACGAAGGGCGATCCGTCCGGTCTTGCGCCGATCGAACCGGGCGGCCCTGGCGTTTATCCGATTCATGCCGCGTCAGGCGTGGGATATGGCGAAGGATACGCGGCGAATTCGCACATGCACGCGCCGGACGGCTGGATTCCCGCGGTGAAGTACCTTGTCGAGGAGCTGCACGCCGACGTGAATGCGCGCGATCATAACGGGTACAACGCGCTGCATCACGCGGCCGCGCGCGGCGACAACAAACTGATCGAGTATCTCGTGTCGAAGGGCGCCGACGTCATGGCGATCAGCCGCCGAGGTCAGACGACGGCCGACATGGCGAACGGGCCGACGCAGCGGATTCCTCCGTTCCTCGAGACGATCGCGTTGCTGGAGAAGCTCGGTTCGAAGAACAGTCACAAATGCAAGAGTTGCTAGGGGTAGGAGTAGGAGTAGGGTTAGCCTAACCCTACCCCTACTCCTACCCCTAATGCCTAACGCATATGTCTAGTCCCGGGCAGCCCACTCCATCGCCCGTCCCGCCGACGCCGGAACCGCCGACACCATCGCCGATTCCGGTGCCGCCGCCGCCGACTCCTCCTGTACCGCCGCCTCCGCCGCCACCACCAGTTCCACCCAGAAGCAACAGCAACTAACTGACGCTGATTGTACAGAGGCACAAATACGGCGGATCTTTTTTTGGGGGCGCGAAACGGCGTTCAAGAATTCATCGGCATCATTCGCTCAATCCTGCTCATCCGCGTCAATTGTTGCTTTTGACGGAGGTCGCCAAATGCCGAAACTCATAGTTGCCGCAGCGTTAATGCTCCTCGTCTCCATTGCCGGCGCGCAATCTCGACAAACGCCGGAACAGCGCGCCGCAGCCGAACAGAAACTGCAAGCCGAGCTGCGAATGACGCGTCCTGTCGATGCGCTCAATTCAGTGTGGATCGAAGAGCTGACGTGGATCGAGATCCGTGACGCGCTCGCCGCGGGGAAGAAGACAGTCATCATCCCAACAGGCGGTATCGAGCAGAACGGTCCGTACGTCGCGATGGGCAAACACAACGTCATTCTGCGCGGCCAATGTGAGTCACTCGCGCGCCGGTTAGGCAACGCGCTCTGCGCGCCGGTCGTCGCGTTCGTCCCCGAGGGTGACTTCGATCCGCCGACTGGTCACATGCGCTACCCGGGTTCGATCTCGCTCACGGAGACGACCTTCCGCGGCCTGCTCGACGACATCGCCACCAGCTTCAAGGTCGGCGGCTTCAACGAGATCATTCTGATCGGCGACAGCGGCGGCAATCAGTCGGGCATGAAGGCAGTTGCCGAAGCGCTCAACGCGCGCTGGGCCGGGAAGGGCGCCGTCGCCCGCTTCATTCCCGAGTTCTACGACAACAACGGCGTCATCGCCTACATGAACAACGAGCTCGGCGTCAAGGAGCCTAACGACGACGGCTGGCATGACTACTACTGGATCACCGCCGAGATGATGGCCGTCGATCCATCGGTCGTTCGCTACGATCAGCGAGTCAAGGCCGGTAAGGCGACGATCAACGGAGTGAGCATCGCACCCAAAGAAAAGACGATCGAGGTGGGGAGGAAGCTCATTGAGTGGCGCACGACGCAAACGGTCAAGGCGATCGAGAAGTCGCGCGCCACGCTCAAGCTCGCGTCTGAATAGAAAAGCGGGAACGCAGATTGACGCAGATAAAGCGCAGAAAACGCGGATCTTGTTTTGATTGACAAACGCTCCATCTGCGTTATCTGCGTGCCCGCTTGAACTGAGGCTAGAGATGCACCTCGGGCTCGTCCGAGAACAACTCAGTCGTTAGGTACCTGGAGCCGGAATCCGGCGAGATCATCGCCACGCGCTTCCCCTCGCCTAACTCGCGCGCAACCTTGAGCGCGGCCCACGCGATCGCGCCGCTCGACATCCCGACAAACAACCCTTCCTCACTCGCCAGGCGCCGCGCGAGCGGAAACGCATCTTCTTCCAACGCGGGAATGATCCGATCCACGACCGAGCGATCGAAGTTGTCAGGTACGAAGCCCGGCCCCATCCCCTGAAACTTGTGCGCACCACGCACCCCGCCTGACAACACGGGCGAACGCGCCGGCTCCACGGCGATCACCTGAGTCTCTCGCCGCATTTCCTTTAGCAGTCGGCCCACGCCGCTGATCGTGCCGCCAGTCCCGGATCCATACACGAATGCGTCGATTCGACCGTGCATCGACTCCCACAGCTCCGGACCGGTGGTCTCGTAATGAATGCGCGTGTTGGCCGGATTGCTGAACTGGTTAGGCATCCACGCGCCGATCTCGTCGCGAATGCGCTCCGCTTCCTCGATCGCCGCCAGCATGCGCCGCTCCGGATCCGTCAGCACCAGCTCCGCGCCATACGCGCGCAGTGTGCGACGCCGCTCGTCGCTCATCGATGACGGCAAGCAGAGTATGAGTCTGTAGCCGCGCGCCGAGGCGACCTGCGCGAGCCCGATCCCCGTGTTCCCAGACGTCGGTTCCACGATCGTCCCGCCGACACTGAGCATGCCGCGTGACTCCGCATCGAGGATCATGCCGAGTGCGGTGCGATCCTTGATGGATCCGCCCGGATTCATCCCCTCGAGCTTCACCCACACTTCGGCCATACCAGGCTCGACAACGCGCTCGAGGCGCACCATCGGCGTCTGCCCGATCGCGCCGTCGACTCGCGTCGATGCGGCCTCGGGTACGGTCAAGCGCTGAGCGTTCGTAGGAATGATCATCGATGAAACGTGAACAACAAAACTAGCCACGGATCTCCGCGGATGTACGCGGAAACGGCTTGCTGCGGAGCTGTTTCAGCGACACTCCGCGACGAATGGTCCTTCTTGTCCGTGGCGATGCTCGTTAGGGCGGAGTGGCCGGACAGAATCGCTTGATCGCGGTCTCAGCAAATGGCCGCATCTCGTCATACGCCTGACGTAGTTGAGCTGCACTTTCGTCATCGCCCACACCAAGTCCGAGCATTGCCGCCGTTATCCCGAGAGCATCGTTTGCGCGCGTCGCGTTCGGACAGTCGTGGGACTTCGACGCCACAACGAGGGATCCGCGAGCCACTTGCAAGCTCGAAGCAGCGATCAACCCGCGCGTGTCGTCGCGCGAATCGACACTGTCGGCGAGGGAGAACAGTGCGAGTGCCCGCTTCCATATCACGAACGCGGTGTCGGGTGCTTCACGAATCATCTGCCGGCCGCGCGCCATCGCATATGTCCGCAACAATTCTGCGCGCGGGCCCTTCCTCGGTGCACGCGAGATCACTGCGATGGCACTGTCGGGCTCCTTCTCGCCAAGCCAGAGCTCCGCCATCTGCAGAAAGCCCTGCGTCAATGAAGTATCCGCTTGCACAGCCTGCTCCAGTGATGCGAGCGCCTCACGCTTTTTCCCCGCGGCGACTGCCTCACGAGCGGCGAGCACGTGCAGCTCCGACGAACTTGGGAAGAGCGCGAGGCCGCGCGGGAACACGACCAGCCCTTCGCCCTTCACGAGCTGCGCATACTGCAAATAGATCGGCAGGTCGCCCGGATACTCTTTCACCGATCGCGCGCTCTTGGACAGCGCGCTGAGCGTGTCGCCGCTGAGGCGCAGCGCCTCGATATGGCGGATCGCGTAGGTCGAATCCGAGCGAAAGGCGACGTCCTCGTAGTCCAGCGAATCGCCCAGCACAGCGGCCTCTTTCCAGCGCGAGAGCGCGATGTAGCCTCTGAAAGCGAGACGCCTAATGCGCATTTCGCCTTTGTGGACATCGGCAAGGAGTCGGCATGCGTCCACGGCGCGCGCGGCTTCCTGCAAACGCAGCAGCTCTTCGACGCCGGTGATCGCGAGATCCAGGCTGTCGGGACGGAGCCTAACGACTTTGTCCCAGGCGTCGACCGCATCCCTCGACTTTTCCTGCGTGAGACTGTTCGCGCGCACGACAGCGGCAACGATATTTGCCGAGTCGATCGCCAGGACCTGGTCGGCGACTCGAATGACGGAATCCGACGCGACGCCGCTGATGCGCAGCACGACAGCCAGGCACGTGCGTGCGAGCGTGCTGCGCGGATACTGTGCCACTGCTTCTTCCGCAGTCTTCGTCGCGCGCGGCAGGTCATCGACTCTGAGAGCGTTCTCGCAGCGACGCAGTCCGTTCATCTGCACGCGTGAGCGCGCGACGTACTGCGCGAGCGTGTCAGCGACCGCGGTCGCCGTCGCCGCGCGAATGACGGGAAATGGCTGTCGCAGGCGCCAATCGCGCGGCAGCGTTACATGCGCGCGCAGCTCGATCGTTCCTGATCGCACCTGCACGTTGCCCATCACGACTTCATCGGCACGCATGAGCCGTGCGAGCAGACGCGCCTCGGGGGGCCCAAGCCTAACGTCGTCTTTGTAGCCCGCATACCTGAGTGCCGCTTCGATCGTGTCACTGCCAACGACCCGCACTTCGCGTCGGTTTGCGACTCGGGCCAGGCGCGAGCGAGTGCCGCGCTCGATCTGGCGCGCAACGCGCTGCGCGCCGCCGGCGTCGAACGGCGCCACCAGCAGCGTTTGCACAGTGAACTCCTGTGCCCGCCCGATCGATGCCGCAGCCAAGAGTGCAACCAAGAACAGGCAGGCCCTTGGGCTCTGTCGAATCACTGATCTAATAGAAGCAAGAGCGAGTTCCGAAGGCTAAGACTGGGGCAGCGGGCGTCAACGTCACAGACAGCTGTAGGCGAGACGTTAGTGGTAGCTATTGATGTGCCGAAGGGCGCCGACTGCGGCACGAGTTAAGACGCAGAAGAGTGAAACGGATCGCGCCAGTAGGCGTTAACGCGTCAACGTCGTAAACCTGTTTCACGCAGTTGACGAGCTTTACGCTCGCGCCTGTCGCACCGTTTAACGACGTTATCGCTCTACTGGTGCCGCCGTCGACGCAGTTGTGAGACTCTGATCCAGCCTCCTGACTCCCGGTCCTTCCCTAACGTGCAACCCACCGGTCTCGTTCTGGCCGTGCTGCTGACGGCGTGCTTCAAGCCCGCGCCCCTCACCAACCCGAGCCACGCCAAGTTCGCCGGCGCGGCGCCTGATTCGTTCGATGTCGAAATGCGCACGACAAAAGGGATGATGCTCGTGCGTGTGCATCGACAGTGGGCGCCTAACGGGGCGGATCGATTTTACGGACTGGTGCGCAACCGCTACTTCGATTCCGTCGCCTTTCATCGGACGATCCGCAACTTCGTCGCCCAATTCGGCATCCATGGCGACACTGCGGTAAGCGGCGCGTGGCGCGGCAAGAACATCCGCGACGATCCGGTGCGCCATGCGAATTCGAAAGGCACGCTTTCCTTTGCGCGCAGCGGCCCGAATACGCGATCCGTCCAGCTGTATTTCAACACCGTAGACAACACGCCGCGGCTGGACACGCTCAACGGATTCGGTTTCCCGCCGATCGGCGAGGTCATCTACAATCGCGAAGTCCTGGACTCTCTGAACTCTGAGTACAGCGGGACGCGCGGCGGGCAGACTTTCCCGGGGCCCGTCCAGGATTCAATCACGAGACAGGGAAACGCGTACCTGAGGCGACTCTTTCCAAGGCTCGACTATATCATCACCGCCCGGGTCGCCAGGAGCTGGCGCTAACGGGACCGCCTCGCCGGACGTATTACGTGATACAGCTTTCGACCATTCGCCACTGCCAAGACCTGGAGTCACGCATGCGTCCTCTCTTCCGCGCACTTTCGCTCATCACGGTTGCCGCAACAGCCGCCTCGACGCAGCAACCTGCGCCGGTTCCGCTGCAGGAATACCAAGTCCCCTGGGGCCGCGAAGGGCGGCCGCGTGATCCGGCCGTGGCGCCGGACGGCTCGATCTTCTTCGTCGGCCAGGCCGGCGAGGCGCCAACCGGCAATTACATCGCGCGACTGAATCCGGGCACGGGCGAATGGAAGAAGTACGAGCTCGACCCGGGCACAAATCCGCACAGCTGCATCGTCGACGCACAGGGGATGGTCTGGTATTCCGGGAATCGCAACGGCACGATCGGCAAGCTGGATCCCAAGACCGGCGGCCTAACGAGATATCCGATTCCGGACAGCACGGTGCGCGATCCGCACACGATGATCTTCGACAAGCAGGGGAATATTTGGTTCACCGCGCAGCAGTCGAACGCGATCGGTCACCTGGACGTGAAGACAGGAAAATTCCGCATCGTAAAGCCGCCGCTTCCGCAAGGACGCCGCAGCACAAACCCCTATGGCATCGTGCTCGACTCCAAAGGGCACCCCTGGGTCAATCTCTTCGCCACGAATATGATCGCGACGGTCGATCCCAAGACCTTCGAGCTGACGACGTATCCGCTGGCGCACGAGGGCACCCGCAACCGACGCATCGCGATCACGTCAGACGACAAGGTCTTCTATGTCGATTACGCGCGCGGATATGTCGGAAAGTTGGACCCGGTGACGAAGAAAGTGACCGAGTGGATGCTGCCGGGTGGCGCGAAGTCGCTGCCTTACGGGATGACGTCGGACGATCGCGATCGCATCTGGATCGCGGAGACGGGTTCGCAGCCGAATCGCCTGGTGGGCTTCGATCCAAAGACCGAGGAGTTCTTCAGCGTCACTGATATCCCGGGTGAACGCAACACGGTCCGCTACATGATCTTCGACAAGAAGACGAAGCTGCTGTGGTATGGCTCCGACGCCGGGATGATCGGGCAGGCCGCAGTACTCGGACAGAAGTCCGTCATGTAGCTCCAGGTCTTAGCTCTTAGGTCTTAGCTCTTAGGGTGTTCCGCCCGTTAAGAGCTAAGGCCTAACGACTAAGAGCTATTAATCGTTATGACTCTGCTCGTACTCGCGTTGCGCCCTTGTGCGCTCGTCGCCCTGCTTCTGATCGCGCGTCTTGGCGGCACGCATTGAGGCAGCCTTGGTCGTCTCGGTCTTGACAGCCGGCATCGAAATGCGTCGCTCAACCTTTGACCCGCCGCATGATTCGCACGCGGGGTCTGGCGACGTCGAGCTGCGCAGGAGCGCTTCGAATGCATGCTTACATGATTTGCAGACGTATTCGTAGATAGGCACGGTTCCTCTCCGGCGCGCGCAGTCGTCCCACTTAGATGTATATGACAGCGTAGAGGCCTGAGGCTAGGCCAACGGCGTTACGGTTCGGGTCACCGGCCTCGTTTCCCGGCGCGGTGTATCGCCGTCCTCTTGGCGTGACGACGGTCATCCCGCAGACACCCACGCGTCAGGCAGGCGCCACAGCGCCTGCGGCCAGCGTCGCCACGTCGGAAGTGCTCGCCGCGCTCTCGCGCGCTCTGGACCTCACCGAGGGTCAGCCGTTAGGTCATTCCGTGCGCGCCTGCGTCATCGGCATGCGACTCGGCGAGTCGATCGGTTTGAGCGAAGAGGAGCTGGCTGCGCTGTACTATGCGCTCCTACTCAAGGACGCGGGCTGTTCATCGAATGCGGCGCGCATGGCAGCGCTCTACGGCAGCGACGATCAAGCGATCAAACCGCGCCTCAAGACCGTAGACTGGGACGATCGCGTGAAGACCGCGTTCGAAACGTGGCGCAACACCGGACTCAACGCCTCGTTATGGTCGCGCATGAATTACTTCCTCGGCATCGCGCGCCAGGAGAACGTCGCCAAGGAGATCATCGCGGCCCGGTGCGAGCGCGGCGCCGACATCGCACGGCGCCTCGGCTTTCCGGAAAGCACAGTGCACGCGATTCACTCGCTCGACGAGCACTGGAACGGCAAGGGGTATCCCGATGGCAAAC
>DATBKN010000476.1:0-3255 GCA_036555845.1 Gemmatimonadaceae bacterium
AGCGAGCGGTGATGATCCCGAGCGCGCCGCCCTTTTGCAACAAGCAGATACCCAACTTGTGACGTTGGTGCAGATACTGTTAAACACGGCGAGCTCGATGTCGGAACGGCACAACACCGCGCGTCCTTGTCGCGGGCATTACGCGTTGGGAGGCTCAGATGGCGATCGACGGCGTAGAGCGAGCCTGGGAATCCTGGGCGCGATCGGTTTGGTCCTGAGCACGATCGGCGCTATTGGAGATCTCCATGGAGATGGGACCCGCGTGCTACCCCGTCGTTCTCGCGCTCACTGCCCTACCCTGCGCGTGGGTCGGCGGACTGCTCGATCGCAGGAAGCGCCAGCATGGTACCGTCGCCGCTGGGCGATGGACCCCATTTGCAGAACATCGAGGGGCGTTTGCATACTTGACCCGTGACCGGGTCCGCAGCAATTGCAATCGAGCACTGGAGCGCACAGATCGAGGCGCTGCGCGATATTGGCCGGCTTTTTTACGGCCGCGGCTGGTCCTTAGGCACGAGCAGCAACTACAGTCTAGTGCTAGGTCGCGCTCCCCTTCGTCTTCTGATCACGGCCTCAGGTCGTGACAAGGGCCGCCTGACCGCGGCCGACTTTACCGTGGTCGACGCGGACGGTCGGCGAGTCGCCGAGACGTCACCGGGACCGTCTGCGGAAACCCTGTTGCACGCGGAACTGGCTCAGCGACCGGGCGTTGAGGCCATTCTGCATACGCATTCCGTCCCCGCCACCGTGCTGTCCGATGTCCACTTCCGCAGCGGAGCTCTCGAGATCGCCGGCTACGAGATGCTCAAGGGGTTGGCGGGCGTGACGACGCACGATACGCGTGTCAGCATCCCCATCCTCGACAACAATCAAGATATGCAAGCGATGGCTCGCGCGGTGGCAGTAGAACTCGGCAGAGACCGGCCGGTCCATGCTTTTCTGGTGCGTGGTCACGGGCTCTACACCTGGGGCCGCGATCTCGACGAGGCACGCCGGCACGTCGAGATTCTCGAATTCCTGTTTGAAGTCCTTGTCACTCGCGCACGTTACGCGGCAACGTTCAACTGAAGGAGTCGCAACCATGGCCTCCATTTCCATTCCCGCCGAGCGGCGCCAACTAGACGACCCGCGTGAAGTCGCTGCATACGTGGCGCGCTCAGGGCTCAGCTACGAGCGCTGGGACGTCGGCGGTCGCATCGCCCCGGGGGCTGATTCGGCCACGGTACTGCAAGCCTATGCGCCGGAAATCGAGCGCCTGAAGAAGAGCGGCGGTTATGTGACGGCTGATGTGATCGACGTCAGCTCCAATACGCCGGGACTAGACGCCATGCTCGCGAAATTCAACAAGGAGCACTCGCACTCCGAAGACGAAGTGCGCTTCATCCTGGATGGCGCGGGAATCTTCTTTATTCGGCCGACGCACGGACCGGTGTATGCCGTCCAGGTCGAGGCAGGGGATCTGCTCAGAGTTCCGGCTGGAACACGCCACTGGTTCGAGCTGTGCGCGGACCGGCGCATTCGCGCCATTCGGCTCTTCGTCGACCCGAGCGGATGGACACCGCAGTACTACGACGACGGAGTCCATGCCCAGTATTCCCCGGTGTGCTGGGGACCGCGTTACGTCGCGCCGTCGCACGCGTGATCGATTTCGCTGGCCGCGGGCTGCTCCTCGATGTCGAGGGCACTACGACCTCAATCGCGTTTGTCTATGACACTCTGTTCCCGTATGCGAGGAACAACCTGAGAGCGTTCCTCGCCGAGCGTGCGGCAGATCCAGACGTACTCGCGGCCTGCGAGGTCATCGCGCGCGAGAGCGACGCCGAATCGCTCGCGCAGTTCCTGCGCGAGCGTGCGGCTGATCCGCATGCGCTGGAGAGCGAAGTCCTGCGCCGCATGGATGCCGACGACAAGTCAACCGGACTCAAGCAGCTGCAAGGATTGATCTGGCGCGCGGGCTACGAGCGCGGCGAGCTACGGGGTCACGTCTACCCCGATGTCCCTGTGGCCTTTGCCGAGTGGACGGTTCAGGGAGCCGATATCCGGATCTATTCCTCGGGCAGCGTTGAGGCTCAACGCCTGCTTTTCTCGTACAGCACCGCCGGACCGCTGGACGGTTACATTCGCGGCCACTACGACACCCGCGTCGGGCCCAAGCGATCCGGCGAGAGCTACCGGCGCATCGTGGGCGACATGCGCCGCGAGCCTCCGGACGTGCTCTTCTTCAGCGATACCGTCGAAGAAGTCGCAGCGGCGGGTGAGGCCGGGCTCGCAACGGTGCTCGTGCGACGCACGGCGGGACCGGCGCCCGCTTCGCAGCCGGTCATCGCTCACTTCGGCGAAGTGCGCTTGATCTGATACCGTATCAGCGATGAAAGTCGGCGGCCGACACTACCGCTCCATCGAGCTGGCCGAAGATGGCTGGTCGGTGCTGGTCGTCGACCAGACGCGGCTGCCGTTCGAGTTCACGCAGCGCCGCCTGACGAATCTGGCCGAAGCCGCCGCAGCGATTCGCGACATGATTGTGCGTGGCGCGCCGCTGATCGGCGCCACTGCGGCCTACGGCGTCGCACTCGCGATGCGCGCGGATGCCAGCAACATAGGTCTGCAACACGCGCTCGAAGCGCTTCGCGCGACGCGTCCAACCGCAGTCAACCTGCAATGGGCGCTGGCACGCACAGCCAGGGTGCTGCAAGCGGTGCCTACGGACGAGCGAATAGTGCTCGCGTATCGGGAAGCGGCGGCAATTGCAGACGAGGACGTCGAGAACTGCCGCCTCATCGGTCGGCACGGTGCGGGGATCATCCGCGAGCTCGCACGACGCCGTCCCGCGCGACCCGTCAATGTTCTCACCCATTGCAACGCCGGCTGGCTCGCGTGCGTAGACTGGGGTACTGCGCTTGCGGCGGTGTACGCCGCACACGACGACGGCGTGCCGGTGCACGTGTTCGTCGACGAGACGCGCCCGCGCAATCAAGGCGCTTCCCTCACCACGTTCGAGCTCGGGGCGCACGGCGTACCGCACACGCTCATCGCGGACAACGCGGGCGGTCACCTCATGCAGCGAGGCGAGGTCGACGTGTGTCTCGTGGGGAGCGATCGAACGACCGCGAGCGGCGACGTCGCCAACAAGATCGGCACCTATCTCAAGGCCCTCGCCGCCCACGACAACCACGTGCCGTTCTACGTGGCCCTGCCCTGTTCGTCGATCGACTGGAGCAGTGGTGACGGCCTGCGCGACATACCGATCGAGGAGCG
>DATBKN010000477.1:0-6190 GCA_036555845.1 Gemmatimonadaceae bacterium
CACGATCGTGCCGATCTCGGGAGCTGTCGAAGCCGCACCGCGCTTGGGCATCGCGGACGCCGTCGTCGACTTGACCGGAACTGGCTCGACGCTGCGCGCCAACGGATTGCGCGAAATCGCCACGATTCAGCACACGTCCGCTCGCCTGATTACACGGCCCGCGGAACGCGAAACGCAATTGACGCACGAGCTCGACGCCCTCGTGGCGACGCTGGAGTCTGTGGTCCGCGCCCGGGGGCAACGCTATCTGATGGCCAACATGCCGCGCGCGGCACTGGATCGCGTTCGCGGTGTGCTGCCGGGGCTCAACGGTCCGACGATCACGGAGATTCTGAACGGGGGGAGCTTCGTCGCCGTGCACGCCGTCGTCGCGGCGGACGATCTCACGCGCACTGTGGCTGCGCTCAAGTCGTTAGGTGGGGAAGGCATCCTCGTAACGCGCATCGAGCGACTGATGCCATGAGCGAGATCCGCTTTGCCGTGACCGGCGCCTTGAATGACCTTTCGACGGAGATCCTCTCGCGACTGATCGACCGCAGGACGGAGGCCGATCCGGCCGTCGCGCGTGCCGTGAGGGAGATTATCCAGCGGGTGCGCCGCGATGGAGATGACGCGCTGCGCGATCTCGCCCGAAGTGTGGACGGCGTGCGGATGACAGATCTCAGCGTACCGCGACACGAGTGGGAAGCGGCGTTAGATACTATCGCTGCGGACGTCAGGGGTGCGATGCATCGAGCGGCCGACAACATCGCCGCGGCACACACGGCGTGGCTCCCGTCACGCAGTGAGATAGAGGTAGAACGCGGCGTGCGCATCGTGCGCAAGCCGGTCGCCCTCGATCGCGTCGGCGTGTACGCGCCCGGAGGCCGAGCCGCCTATGCCAGCTCCGTATTGATGGGCGTCGTACCGGCGCGCGTAGCCGGTGTGCGCGAGATCGTGGTATGCTCCCCGCCGGCGGCAAACGGCAGGCCGAGCGAGAGCGTCATGGCGGCGGCGGCAATCGCCGGCGCCACGGAACTGTACGCCGTAGGCGGCGCGGCAGCCATCGCGGCGATGGCGTTAGGCACGCCGTCTATCCATCGCGTCGATTGCATCGTCGGGCCGGGGAACGCGTACGTGACCGAAGCGAAACTGCAACTCATGCGCAGCGTGCGAACCGACGTCCCCGCAGGCCCCAGCGAAATCGTTATCCTTGCGGATGCTAGCGCTGACATGTGCGCTGTCGCTGCCGAATTGTGTGCCCAGGCCGAGCATGGGGCCGACAGCGCTGCGATCGCCCTGCTCGTCGGCGCTGGCCTCAGGTCGCTTCTCGCGGCCGCGCTCGCCGCGCTCATTCCCACGCTCGAACGTGCGGACACCATACGCGCCGCATTGGCAAACCGCGGAGCGATACTCGAGGCCGAGACGATGGAGGAAGCGTTCACGTTTATCGACGCGTATGCTCCCGAGCACCTCATGATCGCGACGCGCGATGCCGCTCGAGGTGCCGAACGGCCGCGCAGCGCGGGAGCTGTGTTCGTCGGCCTAACGAGCTCAGTAACCTTCGGCGACTACATCACGGGAGCGAACCACGTACTCCCCACCGCGGGCTACGCGCGGACACATTCCGGACTCTCCACTGAGACCTTCATGCGCTGGACAACCATTCAGACTGTCGACAGCGAGGCGGCCCAGCGACTCGCGCCGCTCACCAGTGCACTGGCGTGTGTCGAGGGGCTGCCCGCCCATGCGGCTGCCGCTCGACTGGCGGCGTCGGCTCCATGACACGCGCCGAACCTAACGCGGGCTTCGTCCCTCGTCCGTCTTTTGTAGATGTGGTTCCCTACGTCTCCAATTCCGCGCCGGCCGCTTTGCACCTGGCGGACAACACAAACGTGTTTGGCGCGCCACCGACGGCGCTTGCAACGATCCACGCAGCGACTGCGGAGCAGGTGCTGCACTATCCGCCGTCGTCCGGACCGGCTTTGCTCGAGGCCATCGCGTCATATCACGGCGTCAGACCTAACGAGGTCGTACTGGCGTGTGGCGGGGACGGCGTGATTGATTGTGCCTTCCGCGCCCTTTGCGAGCCGGGGAACGCCGTCGTGTTCCCGGTTCCGACGTTCATGATGTGTCGCTACTTCGCGCTGACGAATGGGCTGACGCCGATTCCAGTCGCCATGTCCGCCGATGGATCGATCGACGTGGAAGGCGTGCTCCGCGCCCGCGCGTCGCTGATCTACGTCTGCGCCCCGAACAACCCAACCGGTGGGCAGCCACGAAGCACTGATTTGCGTGCGTTGCTGGAACGAGCGAATGGAATCGTTGTGCTCGACGAGGCGTACTCCGAGTTCGCCGGCGAGACGCTCGTGGGCGAAGTCGTGCAGCAAGATCGTGCAATCGTGGTGAGAACCTTCTCGAAAGCATTCGGACTCGCGGGTTTGCGGGTCGGCTACGCGATTGGGGCGCCGCCACTCATGCGCGAGATCGAAAAGGCACGCGGTCCCTTCGCCGTCTCCAGCGTTTCACTTCGCGCCGCCACGGCGGCGATCACGAGCGACTTACCGTGGGTGCAGGCCCGTGTGAAGGATGCCATTGCGTCGCGCATCGAGCTCGTTAGGCTGCTCACCGAACGTGGTCTGACCCCACTCCCGTCCGCGGCCAACTTCGTCCTCGTCCCTGTCGCCGACGCCCGCCGCGTCGCTGAGCGTCTCGCGACGCGAGGGATCGCGGTGCGTGCGTTTGAACAGCTTCCCGGAATCGGCGATGCGCTGCGTATCGCGGTCGCGCCACTCGACGCGATGCGCCGCGTCGCGGACGCGCTATCAGAGCTCGCACCATGAAGGCGATTGTCGTGGACTATGGTGCCGGCAACCTGTACTCGATCGCGCACGCGTTGCGGGCCGGCGGTGCGGACGTCGTGCTGGAATCGGATGCGCGCCGCGCGCTGGCAGGCGACGTTCTCGTGCTCCCCGGCGTCGGGGCATTCACTACGGCCAGCGAACGGATTTCCGTAGCGCGCGCGGAGATAGCCGCCGCCCTGCGTGCCGGTCATCCGTGTCTCGCCGTGTGTCTCGGGATGCAGCTGTTGCTCGAGCACAGCGAGGAAGGACCTGGGGACGGTCTCGGCGTCATCGCCGGCGATGTACGTCGCCTAACGACGAGAACAGTGCCGCACATGGGCTGGAACGAGCTCGAAGGCGTCCGGGAGCCGCTCGTGACGACCGCGGCGCTCAGTACCGCGTATTTCGCAAACAGCTTTGTCTGTCGGCCGCTATCAGATGCCACGGTACTCGCCTGGACGATGCACGAATCGCAGCGGCTGCCAGCCGTCGTTCGCTTCGCCAATACAATCGGTGTGCAATTCCATCCGGAGAAGAGCGCACAACCCGGTCGGCGATTCATCGCCGGCTTTCTTCGTGAGGTGGCCGCATGATTGCCATTCCTGCGCTCGATCTGCGCGAAGGGACGTGCGTGCAGTTGGTCGGCGGAGACTACAGCGAAGAGCGCGTGCGAGTGCGCGATCCCGTGCAAGCGCTGGAGGCGTGGGAGCGCTGTGGTTTCACGCGCGCGCACATCGTGGATCTCGATGCTGCCACTGAGCGCGGCTCGAATGCCGAGATCGTATGCGAGTTGTTGAGCGCAACGCGCCTGGAGCTTCAGGTCGGTGGCGGGCTTCGTAGCGACGCGAGTGTCGCCGCGGTGCTCGGTGCGGGCGCTCGTTATGCGGTGCTTGGCACGCGCGCCGTCGAAGAGCCCGAATGGCTTGCGCGAATCGCAAATGCACATCCCGGCGCCATCATCGTCGCTGCCGACGTCAGGGAAGGAATCGTAGTCTGCCGTGGCTGGAATCGATCGATTGCACGGGACGTGCTCGAAGTGATCGCAGATTTGAATGCGCTGCCGCTTGCCGCGGTCCTTGTGACGGCCGTGCACGTGGAAGGGCAAATGCGCGGTCCCGATCTCGATCTTGCCGAGCGCGTGATCGCGTCTTCAAAGTGGCCGATACTCGTCGCCGGAGGCGTCGCGTCGCTGCGTGACCTCAACGCGCTTGCGGGGCTTGGTGCGACGGGGGCGATCATCGGCATGGCACTGTACACGGGAGCGCTCGATCCGCGCGCCGTCGCTCAGGAGTTCGCCGCATGAGCGACATCGTGCGCGAAACGCGCGAGACGAAAGTCCGCGCCAGCTTTGCGTTAGGTGCGTCCCCGCCGCTGATAAGGACTACGGTAGCCTTTCTCGACCACATGCTGCTGACCCTCGGGCGCTATGCCGGTGCCGAGCTGACAGTCGAGGCATCGGGAGACTTGCGACATCATATCATAGAGGATGTGGGGATCACCGTTGGCAGCGCAGTTCGTGGCGCGGTGCCTAACGCGTGCGTGCGCTACGGCCACGCCGTCGTCCCCATGGACGACGCGCTCGTCGAAGTGGCGCTCGACCTTGGGCGAAGGCGCTATTATCGCGGCCCGCTCCCGAGCTCGCTCTACGATCACTGGATGCGATCGTTCGCGGAACACGCGGAGTGTACGCTGCACGTCCGCGTCCTGCGAGGCCGAGACCGTCATCATATCATCGAAGCGGCTTTCAAAGCGCTCGGCTTCGCCTTGCGTCAAGCGCTCGCGCCCGTCGCAGCGGTCATGAGCACGAAGGGGTCCGTTGAGGTACACCCCTCATGTTGACGCGTCGCCTGATCGTGTGCCTCGACGTGGACAGCGGCCGCGTCAAGAAAGGCACCCGCTTTCGAAACCTGCGCACTCACGGGACAGCGGCGCAAATGGCGTCCGCCTACGAGCGCGACGGCGCTGACGAAATCGTCTTCCTCGATATCTCGGCGACAGTCGCCGGTCGTCAGACAGTGCTCGATGAGGTGCGAAGTACGGCCGATGCACTGACTATTCCGCTCACCGTTGGAGGCGGTGTGCGCAGCGTGGATCACATCGCGGAAACGCTGCGTGCCGGAGCGGACAAGGTCGCGATCAATACGGCAGCCGTGGAGCGCCCAGCGCTCATCAGCGACGCCGCCCGAAAGTTTGGCGCCCAATGCGTCGTCGTCAGCATCGATGCACAGCGCACCGGCGCCAGCTGGCAGGTCGCGACGCACGGCGGACGGCGCCTAACGAGCCTGGACGCGGTGCAGTGGGCAGAGCGCGCTGTCGCGCTGGGCGCCGGCGAGCTGCTCGTCACGAGCATCGATCGCGACGGGACAGCGCAGGGCTACGACACCGCACTTATACGCGCTATCGGCGATCGTGTGAGGGTTCCCGTCATCGCATCAGGCGGGGCGGGGGAACCCGCGCACCTGGCCGACGCCCTGCAGTGCGGCGCGGATGCCGTTCTGGTCGCAGGCATCGTGCATCGTGGTGAGGAGACCGTTGCTGCCCTCAAGGCACACCTGGCGCACGCCGGGTTCGCGGTGCGCGACGTCGCACAGGAGGCCGGCCCCATTGCCTAACGCTGACGTTCAGAGCCTCGACTTCGCAAAAGGAGGCGGACTCGTGACAGTTGTCGCGCAGGACGCCCTGACTGGCGCGGTCCTGATGGTGGCACATGCCGATCGCGAGGCCGTGGAGCGGACACTCGCGAGCGGCGAGATGCACTACTTCTCCCGCACACGCGGACCATGGCACAAGGGTGCCACGAGCGGGAATTCGCAACGCATGGTCAGCCTATCGAGCGACTGCGATGCTGACGCGCTCCTCGCGCGAGTTGTGCCGGCCGGCCCCGCGTGCCACATGGGCACCTATTCGTGTTTCGGCAACGCTACGCTCGCCGGCGATGCACTCGGCGCGCTCAGCGCCGTTATTCGCGAGCGAGCGAGCGATGCGATCGGCGCCGGAGGCAGGAGCTATACGGCGCAGTTGTTAGGCGATCGAAACCGCAGGCTCAAGAAGATCGGCGAGGAAGCAGCGGAGCTCATCACGGCATGCGCGGATGGTGACGCGTCACGCGCGGCCGACGAAGCCGCCGATCTCATCTATCATATTGCCGTGGCGCTGCACGCTGCCGGTTCATCTCTGGATGACGCCCGCGCGGTGCTGGCCTCGCGCCGCAAACGCACCGACGAGTCGCCCGGCCCATTTCTTCCGAGCGTGTCATGAGAGTGCTGTCGATCGGCATCTACCGACTGGCGTTAGGCCTGGTCGTCCTTCTGGGCTGTCGCGAACGCTCGAAGTCCTTGCCCGTGCGCGGCTATCCGGCGGATTTGCTG
>DATBKN010000478.1:0-4130 GCA_036555845.1 Gemmatimonadaceae bacterium
ATTCAAGTCGGGCACCGCGATTTCCGCCGCCGCTGTTGGCGTTGGCGCGCGGTGATCGGCAACGAGATCGCAAATGGTGACGTCGACTTCGTGGCCAACGGCCGAAATCGTCGGCACCGGGAACGAAGCAATGGCGCGCGCCAGCATCTCGTCGTTGAAGGCCCAGAGGTCTTCGCGAGAACCACCGCCGCGTCCGATAATCACGAGATCAGCACCGCGCCATCTCGCCAGCCGTGTGAGCGCGCGACGCATCGCCTTGGGCGCCTCCTCTCCCTGGACCTGTGCCGGAACGAGCACGAGCTCCACGATTGGGCAGCGTTTGCGAATGCCCGTTACGATGTCGTGCAGCGCGGCACCGTCCTGGCTCGTGACGATCGCAATGCGACGCGGCAAGAACGGGAGCGCTCGCTTGCGCGACGCGGCGAACAACCCTTCGGCGTCGAGACGCTTTCGCGTCTCCTCGAACGCCAGGAGCCACATTCCCTCGCCGACGGGCTGCAGCGCCTTCACGCTGACCTGCACCTCGCCGGCTTTCTCGTGCACCCTAACGACGCCCAACGCGACGACAGACATGCCTTCGACAGGCGGCACCTTCACGCGCTGCACGTCCGTCGCCCACATGACGCACTTGATGACGGCATTATCGTCGCGCAGCGAGAAATACCAGTGCCCCTTCGCTTGGCGTTTGAAGCCAGTGACCTCACCGCGGATCCACATCCGCCGGAAGGCGCCTTCGAGAATGTCGCGAATGATGCCCGTCAGAGTGCTGACTTCGATCGCGGTCGTCGGAGATCCGCCAGGCTCGCTGGACGGCTTGCGCGCTTCGATACGCCTCACTTCGTCAGGCGCTGCCTGCGGCTGCTGCTCGTCTGGCCGGAACAGCTCGGGGTGCGTCTCGCCCGATGCACTCTGGCGAGAGGTCACGCTACGTCCTAGCTCGTTCAGCGAGCTGCCGCGCCGCCTGCACCGTATTCCGTAACAGGATCGCGATCGTCATCGGCCCCACGCCACCCGGTACGGGCGTGATGCGCGACGCAACGCGTGACGCGCTCTCGAAGTGGACGTCGCCGACGATGCGGTACCCCTTCTTGGCGGATGCGTCTTCGATCCTGTTGATCCCGACGTCGATCACGACGGCCCCAGGCTTTAACATGTCGCCGTGAATCGATGCAGGTCGGCCGAGCGCCGCTATGACGATGTCCCCTCGCCTTACATGGCCGGCCAGGTCATGAGTCCGACTGTGACAGACCGTCACCGTGCAGTTGCCGCCGGGACGATCCTGCAGGAGCAGCGCGGCCATCGGCTTGCCGACAATGTTGCTGCGGCCGACGATGACGGCGTCCTTGCCCTTCGTTTCGATGCCGGACCTAACGAGTAACTCCTGGACACCGGCCGGCGTACATGGCGCGAATCCATCGCTGTCGCCGATGAGCAGTTTGCCGACGTTCACCGGATGAAAGCCGTCTACGTCCTTGGCGGGATCGATGCGACGGATCACCGTATTGGGATCTATGTGTGCCGGCAGCGGCATCTGCACGAGAATGCCATGCACGCGAGGGTCAGCGTTCAGCCGGTCCACGTGCTCGAGTAGCTCGGCCTGCGTTGTGGACGCAGCGAGGCGAATGGTCTCGCCGGCCATCCCCGCCTCGACGCTCGCGCGCTCCTTGGAGCTCACATACACAGCGCTCGCTGGATTGTCTCCAACTAGAACAACCGTTAGGCCGGGCGTGATCCCCGCATTGCGCAACAGCGCCACGTCGCGTGCGACGTCGGCTCGCACCGCCTTGGCGATCGACGTTCCGTCGATGAGCTCTGCCCCTGCTGTCATCGTCTGCATCGTAACTACCGATTCCTCAGCGAGCCACGTCTACAGCGCGCGTCTCGCGGATCATGACCACCTTGATTTGCCCTGGATACTGCAATTCGCCTTCGATGCGACGCGCGACTTCGTCAGCGAGAGAAGTCATGCGCGCGTCATCGATTTGATCGGGATGCACGATGACGCGCACCTCGCGGCCCGCCTGGATTGCGTAGACTTTGTCCACGCCGCGATACGCTGACGCAATCTTCTCGAGTCCTTCGAGCCGCTTGACGTATGTCTCGAAAGCTTCGCGTCGCGCGCCCGGGCGTGACCCGGAAATTGCGTCCGCCGCCTGCACGATGACTGAAATCTCGCTCTCGTGAGGCACATCGTCGTGATGCGCCGCGATGCAATTCACGACCAGCGGATTCTCGCCATACTTGGTAGCTACCTCCACGCCTAACTGCACGTGCGTCCCTTCATGCTCATGAGTGAGGACTTTGCCGACGTCGTGCAGCAGCGCGCCGCGCCGCGCCATGACGGCGTCGAGCCCAAGCTCCGTGGCCATGATGTTGGCCAGATGCGCGACTTCCTTGCTGTGTGCGAGGATGTTCTGGCCGTAGCTCGTACGATACTTCATGCGGCCGATGAGCTTGATCATCTCCGCGTGCAGGCCGTGTACGCCCGCTTCGTATGCTGCTTGCTCCCCGGCCTCGACGATGCTCTGGTCCACTTCCTTGCGCGCCTTGGCGACCACTTCCTCGATGCGGCCGGGGTGAATGCGTCCGTCGGCAACGAGGCGCTCGAGGCCGAGCCGCGCCACCTCGCGCCGGATCGGATCGAAGCAGGAGACGACGACCGTGTCCGGCGTATCGTCGATGATCACGTCCACCCCCGTCGCCAGCTCGAATGCGCGGATGTTGCGCCCCTCGCGGCCTATGATGCGTCCCTTCATCTCATCGTTAGGCAGCGCCACCGAGCTCACTGAGATCTCGGCCGTGTATTCAGCCGCGATGCGCTGTACGGCCAGGGCGACGATCTTCTTGGCTTCGCGCTCACCGTTGCGCTTGGCCGTCTCGCGGATCTCGCGCAGGCGATTGGCCGCGTCGGCCTCCGCCTCTTGCTCCAGCCGCTGCATGAGCTGCTGCTTCGCCTCTTGAGCCGTCATCCCAGCCAGCGTTTCGAGCCGGCGGCGTTCGTCGACTATCAGCCGCTCCAGTTCCTCTTCGCGCTCCGTGACGAACTTCTCGCGCCGGCCTAGGTCGCTGGCGCGACGGCCGAGCTCTTTGTCGCGCTGATCGAGGATCTCGAACTTCTTGTCGAGCTGGGCGTCACGGTCGTCGACTCGGCGCTCTTCGCGCTCGACCTCTTCACGCCGGCGGCGCTGCTCGCCTTCCCACGACTCGCGAAGCTTGATGACCTCTTCTTTGCCCGCGATGACGGAGTTCTTCCGCAGCGATTCGGCTTCGCGCTCCGCGTCGCCGATTACACGCTTGGCAGTTTCTTCGGCCGTAGATCGAGCGGCCTTTTGTGCGGCGATCTCACTCGCTCGCCCGCGAACGCGACCTAAAAAGAAAAAAGTTGTGCCGGCGAGGACGATGAGCAGCACGCCAACAACAACTTCGAGTAACCCGAAAGTCGAAGCCATCTGTATAGCTCCACCGCGTCAACAACCGCGAGTGCGAGGATGTGTCCGTCGTCACAAAGGCCCTCGCAACGGGTCGCGTCACCGGGGTGGCACCGGCATAGGGTGCGAACCGGGTGGCTCGAGCGCTAACTCCCGTTGCCGCTTTGACCTACGCGACGGCGGCAAGGCAAAACCTATGTATAGGTTGTGCAAAAGGCAACGGAAGGGCTCTCCACCCTCGCGGTGTGCCGATTGGTCGACTGCAGCACCGGTTAAGAGAATGAAAGCGGCAAGCAGCGCCCGAGGCGCGAGCGTCAAGCCGTCAGCTTCGTGAAGGGTGTGGTGCGAACGAGTGCGCTACTCGTTCACGCTCTTGACGTTTTAGCGCACACGCGGCCGCGGGCCGTTTGCCGGAGTTTTCGCTTTACTGGTGCCGCTGTCGACGCCGTTCAGTCTAGGTAGCCGAAGCCTGAGCAGCATGCTCGCCGCTCACCAATTCTCTCTTCGCCGGCGGCAGCCAGCGTCTTATCTCGCTGCTCAGCGCCCTCATCGCCTGCTCGGACTGCCCGACATTGTCTCGCAGCTTGAACAGCTCGTCCGTGATCTGCAGAGCGGCCAGAATCGCCGCGCGATTGGACTCGATCACGCCGCCAGCTTCGGCAACTTTCTGAATCGCGCTGTCGAGGTACGCTGCGACTTCGA
>DATBKN010000479.1:0-3436 GCA_036555845.1 Gemmatimonadaceae bacterium
ATGCTGTCACTGCCGTGACGGCGACTCTGCAGATGTCGTCTTTCGGGCGATTTCCGCGCTCTCCGCGCGGGATAACCGGCCCTCAATGCGCCTCACTCGCCTCATCGCCGCACTCGTCAAACTCGCGCTCGTCTACTTCGCGGCGCGTGGCGTCCTCACTCTCTTCGGAGTTGACTCGAACTGGCTGCCACTCGGCATCGCGGTCGTCGCGCTCGTGGTCGGCCGCTTCTTCGTCGTCCGTGCGTTTCTGCGCGGTATCCGGCAGATGGTGCTCAGTAAGAGCGATGCCTTACGCAACGCCAGCGTCACGCTGCACGAGATAACTCCCGCGCCAGCGCCGGCGAACTTCGACTCGGGAGGCCGCTCGGCGCCGCTCTTCTATTGGATCGACGTCACGATCGCGCCGCGCATCGCCGACTCGTTATGGGATGCGGACGACATGGTTCTCGTGGACGCCGTCGCCGCTCCACCGAAGAGAGAGCCGGAGGCGTTCGAGACGAAGCACGACGTGGCGCACGTCCACGATATCGAATGCCACTCGGGCGATCGCTTTGCGAGCGCCGATTCGAACAAGCTGCGCGGGCGTCAACGCGTGCGCTTCCTGATGGCTGTTGAAAAGCGCAGCCCACGCGTGAGGCTCAAGTATTACTTCGAGCACCTCGAGCCGGCGTTCGATCTGCCGCCGCACCAGGTGTCGGCAGCCGCCTAACGCGCGGATGCGCGCTCTATCGCCGACATCCCGGGATTTCGGCCAACTGCTCCGGCGATAAGAAAGGTTCCATGCCATGACAGTTGGCCACGCTGGGCATGTCTTCGAATACCAGCGGAACGGTTACGCCGTCTCCGGCGTTCTTCGACAGAGCGACTACGGTGGGCGACGTGAAACCGTCGCTGCACGCGGCGAGCGCGAGCCCGGCGGCGATTGTGGCGAGGCGGCGAAGCATGATGTCCTCCCTATTGCGTAGTGCGATCGAAGTGATCGCTGGCTACACGCTAGAAGCCATGCCTCAGCAGCAGCTTGGCTGACGCTCAACTCCGGCTCAACCGCTGCTACGGCTCCGCGATTTTGCCGATCGCAAGAAGAGAGTGCCTATCGACTCGGCGAGCATCCGGTCGAGAATTGAAGTGCACTCGTGCAGCTAGCCAGCGTCAGCGATGGCGACAGTCGGCTTTCCGCCACTCACCAGGTAATCCGCAAACTCGTCAGGCAGCTCGCTCGCGCGGATGGCATCTGCTGCCTTGGCCACATCGTATTCGACGCGCACGAATTCGCACTGCGGCTCATGCGCTCCAACGCTGAGCAGCACGTATCCGGCGCGCGGATCGCCGTCCTTTGGCCGGCCGACACTGCCCGTATTGACGAAGTGAATGCCCTCGACGACGCGGGACCATGGGATGTGCGTGTGGCCGAAGCAAATCACATCGCCAGATTTTGCGCCGGCGATCTTCGCCATTTGCAGGCAGAATGCATCCGGCCGATCCGCGGTCCAGTACAGCGTGTTAAGCGTTGGCGCACCATGCACCAGAATTATCGTCGGCCCGGCCGCATGGCCGCCTAACGGCTTGATGTCGATGCGAAATGGGAGTGCCGCGAGATAGCGTTTCGTCTCTTCGGACGAGTGTTTCTTGGTCCACTGGAACGAGAGGTGTGAAAGCTCTTCCTGACGGGCGTCCTCGTATTTGCACCCACAGTGCTTGTAATCGGTGCCAACGGTGGAGTCGTAGTTTCCCGCTACCCCCGTGATCTGCGCGGCGCGAAGAGCGTCGACAGTCTCGTTAGGCCATGGAGCGTAGCCAACCAGGTCGCCGAGATGGTAGATGGCGGCCACATCGGGTTGGCTCGAGATGTGACGCAATACCGCTTCGAGTGCGGGAAGGTTCGCGTGGATGTCGGAAACGAGCGCGTACCGCATCGCCGGTCACTCACTCAATGCCAGGTTTCACGGCTCGCTGCCCAGGCATAAACGCTTCGATTGCGTGTTGCCCTCGGTTCTCCGCCTATCGATGGGATCAGACACACGGATTGGTCTCCCTTTCAGCGACGCGCGCCACTGCCGCACGTCGCTCCTCGTCGAGCAATTGAATCCCGACGAAGCAAGAACGAACGCAGTCGATGAGGTTCGCCTGCGCGGCGTGACTCGTGTTGGCGAGACGGTAGTGTGCGTACTTCCACTGACGTGTCGCGTCGACCAACCCGCAACGCCGCAAGTAGCCCAGGTGCCGCGACACTCTCGGCTGCGGCATGCCGAGGATTTCAACGATGTCGCAGACGCAGAGCTCACCAGCGGCGAGCACATTCAGGACGCGTAGTCGCGTGGGATCCGCGAAGCCGCGCAAGAGCAGATCGAGCTGCTTGATCGTCGGCTTAAGAACTGGCAGGGTGAGCATTTAGCCTCACATTCGCTTTTGCGAATATGAACCATGGGCTATTCTGCTGCAAGCACGCTTGACTCTGAAGCGCGCTTCAGGGTTTATCCTGTCGTCGTGTTCGAATGGAGGTGAGCGTCATGACCGTTGGTCAGCTCTTGGCGCGCGAGGAGACGATTCGCATCGGCGATCTCGCAGCCAAAACCGGAATCTCAGTTGAAGCTCTGCGCTATTACGAGCAGCGCGGACTTGTCACGCCGTCCGGACGGCGAGCTAGCGGATACCGCGAGTATCCGGCGGATGCTGTGCGCCTCGTGCGCTTCATCAAGCGCGCGCAGCGGCTTGGTTTTTCACTCGCGGAGGTTGAAGAGCTGGTCCGCTTACGTCAGGGGGCATGGTCAGGTGACGCGCCTTGGCAGCTGCGTGAAGCGGCCATCGCGAAAGTGCAGGACATCGATCGTCGCATGGCCGAGTTAGGCGCTCTCAAAGGTGCGCTCAGTTCATTAATAGAAGCCTGCGACGATGCCTGCCCTGTCGAGAGTATGAAGGCTGGCGATCCGCTCCCCTGTCCGCTTATCGAAGCATTCGACACACCCGACGCGTCGGATCTAGCCGATGCGCGAGACTCTAAACAGAGGAAGCGACAATGACGTTCGACAATTGCGACTGCCCGACATGTGGCGATGACTGTCCCTGTACGCCCACGTCCAACTGCTGCTAGCAAGCGGCTGAATCAGTGAGACAAGAACGGCCGTCCGAAATCGGGCGGCCGTTCGTACGTTCTGTATCTCGCGCTCGTCAGGTGCTCGCTTGCGCCGCTGCGCGCCGCCTTCATAGTAATCGGGAACTCCGCAGGCGACTCGATGTCGATCGCACCCGGCTTGCTCTCACATTGGCACCAAGGTCTCGCGCTGTTATTGGCGTTGTGCACACCCTCCGCGGGGTTTGCGCAAGCGCAGGGATCCGGAGCCCATCTCAGTGGCATGGTCTATGACAGCTTGAACCGTCGGCCATTGTCGGGTGCAGACGTTCACCTGCGCCGACTCGGCGACAGCGCGGACAGTGCGAA
>DATBKN010000480.1:0-6965 GCA_036555845.1 Gemmatimonadaceae bacterium
CGTGAGCGAAAGGACTCCGGTGAGCTCGAGCTGATCCGGGATGCCGCGCGTGTCGCGGGCGTCGCGCTGGATCGCACGCTGGCACAGGTGCGGCCAGGTATGACCGAGCTGCAGGTTGCCGGCGTCTTGGAGCACGCTCTGCGCGATCATGGCAGCGAAGAAGCGCCGTTCCCGACGATCGTCGCCTCAGGAGCGCGGACGGCGCTGCCTCACGCGAGGGCCGGCTCGCGCACTATTGCGCGCGGAGACTTCTTGCTGTTGGATTTCGGCGCTACTGTCGGTGGTTATTGTAGCGACGTCACGAGGACGGTGGTCGTCGGAAAGGCAGATGGGCGCCAGCGCGAGGTACATGATGCGGTGCTGGCAGCCAACGAAGCTGCTCGGGCGCATGTGCGCAGCGGGATGACAGGAAAGGACGCGGACGCCATTGCGAGGAGTGTGCTGGAACAACGCGGCTTGGGTGATGCGTTTGGACATGGGTTAGGCCACGGGATAGGGTTGGAGGTGCACGAAGGTCCGCGCCTTTCGCGAATCGCGGAGCAAGTGCTACCCGAAGGCGCCGTCGTGACGATCGAGCCAGGCGCCTACGTATCGGGCTGGGGAGGCGTCAGAATTGAGGACAACGTGATGTTGCGCGCTGGGGGTGCGGAGCTGCTGACTGAGTTCCCGCGTCACCTGATCGAATTGTCGTGAGCGACGCCGTGCGCGTCGCCTAACGAACCCCTATGATCGACCTACGCTACGTCAAGAAGCTCATCGAAATGCTGGACGGGTCGTCCGTCGACTCGGTCGAGATATCGACCGAGAAGGGGATGAAGATCCGCATTTCGAAGACGGCGCAGGCCCGTCCGCAGGTGCATTCGGCTCCGGCTCCGGCGCTCCAGCCAGAACCTCAGCCCCAGCAGGCCATAGGGTCCGTCCGGAATCCCACCCCCGCGGAGGGGGTCAGTGCGTTCGTGGAGGCGGCGGAAACTGCCGCTCGGCAGGAGCCGCCCAGGGCCAACCTCCTGGAAGTGAAGTCCCCCATGGTTGGGACCTACTATGCCCAGCCCGAACCGGGGGCACCTGCATACGTTAGCCCGGGTCAGCGCGTCAGTAAGGGACAGGTTCTGTGCATTATCGAGGCGATGAAGATCATGAACGAGATCGAGTCCGAATACTCGGGCGTGGTCAAGGAGATTCTCGTCGAGGATGCACAGCCCGTGGAGTACAGCCAAGTCCTCTTCCGAATCGACCCCAATGGCTAATCCCACAACACAGGCCGAGAGCGCGCCGGCCGCGCGAGCGCCGTTCAACTTCAAGGCGATCCTGCAGCAGATGGTGCAGCTCAACGCGTCCGACTTGCATCTCAAAGTCGGCCGTCCGCCGACCCTGCGCGTGAATGGCGATCTGTCGCCACTGCCTCTGGCCGCGCTGCGCCCCGACGACATGAGCACGCTGGCGAAGGAGCTGATGACGCCGAAGCAGGTGAAGGAATTCACCGAGTTTCGCGAATCAGATTTTGCGACCGGCGTTCCAGGGATCGGCCGATTCCGCGTCAACGCCTATCAGCAACGCGGAACGATCGCGTTTGCGATTCGAACGATTCCGCACCAGGCGAAATCGCTGCGCGAATTGAACCTCCCGCCTGTTACCGAAGACATCGCGCTCTTGCCGCGCGGACTGGTCCTCGTCACCGGTATCACAGGGTCCGGCAAGTCGACGTCGCTCGCGTCGATGTTGCATCACGTGAACGAGCGGCGCTTCGCGAACATCATCACGATCGAAGATCCGATCGAGTTTTTGCATCGCGACATCAAGTGCCACATCAATCAGCGCGAAATCGGAACTGACACGGGAAGCTTCGCTCAGGCTCTGCGCCGCGTCTTGCGTCAGGACCCCGACGTCATCCTCATCGGCGAAATCCGCGACCTCGACACGCTCGACACGGCGCTCAAAGCGGCCGACACCGGGCACCTGGTCTTTTCAACATTGCACACGACAGACGCGACGCAGACCATCAACCGCGCGCTCTCGTTCTACCCGCCGCACCAGCAAAACGAAGTTCGTTATGCACTCTCGAGCGCCTTGGCTGCAGTCATTTCGCAGCGACTCGTGCCACGCAGCGACCGCCCGGGACGCGTCCCAGCATGCGAAGTGCTCATCAACACCGCCGCCGTGCGCGAGCAGATCCGCGACATATCCAAGACGCTGAACATCCCGGATCTCATCAAGGAAGGGACGGTGCAGTACGGCATGCAGAGCTTCGACCAGTCGCTCATGGGCTGGTACTCGAAGGGGATCGTGTCGTACGAAAACGCGCTCTTCTACGCGACGAATCCAAACGAGTTCGCGCTGCGCGTGCAGGGCGTATCTGGCTCCAGCGATACGTCGTGGGAAGGGTTCCAGAAGGGAGAAGAGGGAGGCGCCGCCTAACGCCAGTGCTTCTCATCGCCGCCGCGCCGAAAGACGCTCGTGTTTCGTAAAGTCCTCGTCGCGAATCGCGGCGAGATCGCGCTGCGCGTCATTCGTGCGTGTCGCGAGCTGGGGCTCGAAACGGTAGCGGTCTACTCCGAGGCCGATCGCGAGTCGTTGCACGTGCGTTTTGCCGACGACGACGTCTGTATCGGGCCGGCGCCGGCGCGCGAATCGTATCTGCGCATTCCGCGCATCATCGCGGCCGCCGAGATCACCGGCGCGGATGCCATTCATCCGGGATACGGCTTCCTCGCCGAGAACGCCGAGTTCGCGGAGACGTGCGCCGCGTCCAACATCACGTTTATTGGGCCGACTGCGGATCAGATCCGCGTTATGGGAGACAAGGCCGCGGCGCGCAAAGCGATGGCCGACGTCGGTGTGCCGATTATCCCGGGAACGCCCGGGCCCGTCGACGACCCCGACGACGCGCTGACAGCCGCGCAGGAGATCGGTTTTCCGGTCATCATCAAAGCCGCAGCGGGTGGTGGTGGAAAAGGAATGCGCGTCTCCAGCGACGTTGACGATTTCCCTCGCGCGTTCCAACTCGCTCGATCCGAAGCGCTGGCTGCGTTCGGCAACGGCGACGTTTACATCGAGAAGTATCTGGAGCGACCGCGGCACATCGAATTCCAGATCATGGGCGACCAGCACGGCAAGGTCATCCACCTTGGCGAGCGCGATTGCTCGATTCAGCGCCGGCATCAGAAGCTGGTCGAGGAGGCGCCTAGTCCTGCGGTGACGCCAGATCTGCGCGAGAAGATGGGCGCCGACGCTGTGCGGGGTGCGAAGGCGATCGACTATGTCGGCGCAGGTACGATCGAGATGCTGCTCGACTCGGACGGATCGTACTACTTCATGGAGATGAACACGCGCATTCAGGTGGAGCATCCCGTCACGGAAATGCTCACCGGAGTGGACCTCGTGAAGGAACAGATTCAAGTGGCGCAGGGAGAAAGGCTATCCGTCGATGAGCTGCCGACGCTGCGAGGGCACGTGATCGAGTGTCGCATCAACGCCGAAGACCCGATGCACAACTTTCAGCCTTGTCCTGGGCGGATCGAGACATTCCACCCACCCGGTGGTCCGGGCGTTAGGCTCGATACTCACGTGTATGCGGGATACACGGTCCCGCCGTACTATGATTCACTCCTGGCGAAACTGATTTGCCAAGGTCGGACACGCGACGAGGCTATTGGCCGTATGCACATTTCGTTGGAGAGTTTTATCATCGAGGGCGTCACGACGACGGCTTCATTTCTTTCGCGTGTGATGCAGCACCCAAAATTTGTCGCTGGCGACGTGGACACGAGATTCCTCGAGCGAGAGAAGGGTCTGTTCAAGGAGCAGTGATCGGTGCGTTTGGATGTGTACTTCGGCGGCGCGGAGGTTACGCCCGCTGAGACGCAGGGCCGCGTGGTGCTGGTACTCGATGTCCTGCGTGCGTCGACAAGCATCGCCGTCGCACTCTCGAATGGAGCCCGGGCCATCGTGCCGTGCGAATCGGCCGAAGACGCGATCACGCTCTCGCGATCGTTTGAACGGGCGGACGTGCGTCTCGCGGGTGAGATGCGCATGCTGCCGATCCCAGGGTTCGACCTCGGCAATTCGCCCGGCGACTTTTCGCCAGCCGCGGTCGAGGGAAAGACGATCTTTCTGGCTACGACGAACGGGACGCGCCTGCTCACGGGGATTCAGGGCGCTCGCGACGTATTTGTCGGCGCGTTTGTGAACTATCGCGCGGTCCTGGCAATGCTACGTTCGGCCGCCCGCACGGGGGCGGACATCGCCATCGCGTGCGCTGGACGCGACAGAAAGTTCGCGCTGGAAGACGCCGTGTGCGCCGGCCGCTTCGTGCGCGGGATCCGGCGCCGCCTAACGAACATCGAGGTGAATGACGCGGCGCGCGTCGCGGCGCTGCTCGATCGCCGGTACGGCGTGGACGTCGAGGCGGCGCTGCGCGAGGCGGAGCATGGTCGTGCGCTCGTCGAAGCCGGGTTCGCCGCGGACGTGGCTCTTTGTGCCGCGGTCGACAGCATCCCCATTCTCCCGGTGTATGCAGACCGCCAGATTACCAAGCTAGGTCCAGAACGGGAGCGTTAGGCCGTGCGCGAGTCGCTCCGCAGAGAACTGAGCGGCATAGCCGGACTCTTGGTGGCGGTATTCCTCGGTGGTGCGCTGCTTTTTCAGGCAGTGCCTGCGGAGGCATCGTGCTTTGCGGGACGCGGACTTTTCGGTCCGGTGGGCGCGTGCGCGAAATCCGCCCTCGTCTCGCTCGTAGGGATTGGAGGCGCAGCGCTTCTCACGCTCGTGCCCTTGTTTTACGGCCTGCATCGGCTCGGTCGCATCAACGCGGTGCAGGAGCGTGCGGCGATCGTGCTCGCAGGTGGCTGCGCGGTGCTCGTTCCAGTCATCGTCGCGCTCGCGCGCGGTCCGCTGCTGAGTGACGATCC
This sequence comes from Gemmatimonadaceae bacterium, assembly GCA_036555845.1. GTDB lineage: Bacteria > Gemmatimonadota > Gemmatimonadetes > Gemmatimonadales > Gemmatimonadaceae > DASYRX01. The sequence goes on from DATBKN010000480.1 coordinate 4,908, forward strand.
TGCTGCGGGTCTGTGGGGGAACTTCGCCGCCTTCTACCTGGCCAAGTCGTTAGGCACGGCTGGTGCATGGATTGTCGCGGTGCTCGGCGTTTCCGCTCTGACCGCCGCGTCGCTGCACTGGAATCCGTTGCGCGTGGTGCTTGGCCCTGGCAGACCAAAGGCGGTTACCGCAGCCGCTGGACCGACGCGCGCACAGGCGCTCGAGGCCAAGCCGGAAGAGATGCCGGCCATGCAGGCGCCGCCTGCCGCTGCTATTCAAGCAGAGCTGCCGCTTCCGCGCGTTGAGCGGAAGCGGTCGACACCGAAGCCGGAACCGGCGTCGAACGGTGATGCGGCGACGAGTGTCGCGACGGTCGCTGCCTCGTTAGGGGAAGAGGCGCTGCGCGACGATGCCGTGCCGCCGGCCGATCTGCTCACGCCGGCGCCCACCAAGCACGCTGACGTCGGCAAGGCGCAACTCGACGCGATGGGTGAGAAGCTCATGGACGCGCTGCGCACGTTCCGCGTCGATGGCGAGCTCGTTGGGCGCACCACAGGTCCGGTCGTGACGCAGTATGAAATCGAACCGGCGCCTGGTGTCAAAGTGCGCCAGTTCGCGAACCTCGCGAACGACCTCGCGCTCGCCATGCGCGCGCAAAGCATTCGCATCGTTGCGCCGATTCCCGGGCGCGGCGCCGTCGGCGTCGAGGTGCCCAATCCAGAAGCGGAGATCGTCGCATTTCGAGAAGTGCTCGAATCGCGCGAGTTTCAAGGGCTGCGCGCGTCGCTGCCAATCGTGTTAGGCAAGGATCTCGAGGGGCATCCCGTCGTCGCCGACCTCGCCAAGATGCCGCACCTGCTCATCGCGGGCGCTACGGGTTCGGGCAAGTCCGTGTGTGTGAACACCATCATAACGAGTCTCGTATACCGGCACACTCCGAAGACGCTGCGCTTTCTGCTCGTCGATCCCAAGATGGTCGAGCTGACTGTGTACAACGTGCTGCCGCACCTGAGGCACAAGGTCGTCACCGACTATCGTGACTCGGCGGCCGTGCTCAAGTGGGCCGTGTTGGAGATGAACTACCGCTACGAGCTGCTGGCTGCGAACGGTGCCCGCAATATCCAGGACTTCAACAAGCGCGTGCTCGACGGCGCGCCGCTGCTCACTCCAAAGCAGCCCGGCGTTGCGTTCGAAGATCGCACGTATCACGGCGATGTGCTGCCGTACATCGTCGTCATCATCGACGAGCTGGCCGACCTGATGATGACGGTGCAGGGGGAAGTCGAACACCCACTCGCCATGCTGGCGCAAAAGGCGCGCGCGATCGGCGTGCACCTCATTCTGGCGACGCAGCGTCCCAGTGTGAACGTCATTACGGGACTGATCAAGGCCAACTTCCCAAGCCGCATCGCGTTTCGCGTCGCGTCGCAGGTCGATAGCCGCACGATCATCGATGGTATCGGAGCGGAAGCGTTGTTAGGCAACGGCGACATGCTCTTCATCCCGCCTGGCAAATCGGAGCCGCAGCGAATCCAGGGCGCCTTTATCTCGAGTGAGGAAACGGAGCGCCTAACGACATGGTACGCTGCTCGCCGCGAGGCGCGCCGCACCCGTCTCGCCGCACAGGGGCTGGTCGCCGATCAGTCCACCGAAAGCGACATCCTCGAGACCGTTCGCGCGCACGAGGCGGCGCAAGCGGCGGCCGACGAGGAACCGTCGGAGCAGGATGTGGGCGATCGCGATATGCTGTTTCGCGAAGCTGCCGAGGTCGTGATCCAGCATCAGCAAGGATCGACGTCGCTGCTGCAACGGCGGTTAGGCGTGGGCTATGGTCGTGCGGCGCGAATCATGGATCAGCTCGAAGCCGCTGGGATTATCGGGCAGCAGCGAGGAGCAAAAGCTCGGGACATTCTGATCGGACTCGAGGAGCTGGATCGAATCTGCGGGCCCCGAGCCTAACGGACGCGGTTTCAAGAATTGAAACAAGGAGCTCTGGGTGTCGCGTCTCGAGTGCCGAGTCTCGAGCACCAGCAGCTCACCAAAGGAAACCCTCCGGTGCGCGGTCGCCGAATCGGTGA
>DATBKN010000481.1:0-22942 GCA_036555845.1 Gemmatimonadaceae bacterium
TCGATACGCTGCATGCTGCCCAGATTGCCAAGCGGTTGTCGTACAATCGTGAGGCGAACATGGTGTATGTCACCGCGAAGATGCTCGCGCGCGCCGGCCTGACTATAGAACAGCTCGAGTCGACGGCCGAGGTTCCGCACCTGGCAGAAATCGACGCGTTGAAGAAGGGGAAACTCGACGTGGCGCTGTCGGGAGAGCCGTGGCTGTCGCATGTCGTGGCGACAGGCGCCGGCACGGTATGGATTCGCGCGGAGGACGCAGCACCTAACGAGCCATATGGGTACGTTTTCTTCGGGCGCAACCTGCTCGAGCGTGACCGCGATGCAGGGCGGCGCTTCATGCTGGCCTACCGTGAGGCCATGGGCCGCTACTTAGAGGGGAAGACAGAACGCAACGTTGCGATTCTCGCCGCAGCGACCGGCGAGGACCCTGCGGTCGTGCGCAACGCGTGCTGGGCCGCAATGCGCGCCGACAGCCGCATCGATACGACCGGAATGCTGCACTTTCAACACTGGGCGCACGAGCGCGGGCTAGTACCAACTCTCGCGACCGTGGCCCAGCTTTGGGATTCGACGTTTATCGCGCACGCCGACTCGGTCGCGCGGGGCGCAGCTCACTGATTCGGAGGCGGGATGACGCAAATGAATTGTTGGCTGATGACCGTCACGTTTGCCGCGCTCACCGTTCCAGCCGCAGGTGCGCAACAACCTGACACCACCAAGAAGCCGACGCTGCTCGACGCCGCGATCATCACCGCGACGCGCGTGAGTCAAGCAGTGCGCGAAGTTCCGGCCAACGTGGCGGTGCTGGGAGCGACGGATATTCAGCGCTCCGCCGCACGCACGGTATCCGATTTTCTGCGAGTGATCCCTGGGTATACGACGAAGGATTATCAGAGCAGCATCGTGTCGCACCCGTCGCGTCAGGCGCCCGCGTTGCGCGGCCTGGGTGGCTCCTCGGCGAGTCGCACACTCGTCCTGCTCGACGGCGTGCCCATGAACGAGCCCTTTGCGGGGTGGGTCTTCTGGCCGCGGGTCCCGCTTGCGCTGGTCAAGCAGGCGGAAGTCGTACGCGGCGGCGGCGCGGGCGTGTGGGGAGACCGCGCGTTAGGCGGCGTCATCAACCTCATCACCGACGAGCCGCGTGAGAACACGCTGACACTCACGCAAACGAGTGGCAGCTTCAACTCCATGCGATCCAGCGCCGTCGCGACGGCCAAGCGCGGGAAGGTTGGCGCCCTCTTCGCCGCCGAGTACTTCGACACCGACGGTTATATCAACGTGCCCGAAGGCATTCGCGGTGCGATCGATGAGAAGGTCGACTCACGTAATAGCGCGTTTTTCGGAAAAGTCACGTTCGACCCTACGTCGTCGCTGCGGCTGTTCGTCGGCGGTAATTACCTGGACGACTTTCGACACAACGGCACCGCTCTCCGGGATAACACGACGATCGCTCGCGATCTCCGCGGCGGCGGCCGTCTGCTTACGGGCGATGGCAGCCTCTTTACTGCCACCGCGTACCTGGGCTCCAGCGCCTACGAAAACTTCTTTACGACCGAAGCACTCGATCGGCAAACGGAAACGCCGAACCTCAATCAGTTCGACGTGCCGACGCACTCGTCAGGTGCGCAAGTGCAGTGGTCCAAGGAAGTGTTGCGCGCGCACCGGCTGACGCTCGGGACAGATCTCTCCTTCGTCGACGGGGAAGTGAACGAAGACTTCAACTTCAACACGGGGTCGTTCGCGAGCCGCCGCCGCGTATTTGGCGAGCAGCGCCTCACAGGGTTCTATCTGCAGGATGCTCTCTCGCTCGGCAACCGGTCTCACATACTCGCGAGCGTTAGGCACGACCGCTTCCGCAACGAGAGTGCACGGCGCACGGAGCGCAACCTGCGCACCGGCGCCACCACGCTGGACACGCTGTACGCCAGCACGTCCGATTCACGAACCAGCTACAGCCTGGGCCTTCGACATCAGGCCAATCGCTCCGTCGGGCTCCGCGCGTCTGTCTATAGCTCGTTCCGCTCGCCGACGCTCAACGAGCTGTACAAGCCATTCCGAGAAGCCGGTAATATCATCAACGAGTCCAATCCGGATCTGAAGCCGGAAAGCCTGACCGGCGTCGATGTCGGAGCCGATCTCGTGTTAGGCAGCTCGGTCGTCACTCGCCTAACGGCGTTCTATAGCGTCGTCCGTGATCCCATACTCGAGGTCACACTCGCGCTGGCTGGGGCAACCGGCAGGAACATCGCGCCATGTGGATTCGTCCCGGCGGGCGGGACTTGCCGGCGACGCGAAAACATCGATGAGTTCCGCACGTCAGGCATAGAAGCCGAGCTCGAGGCGCGGCCCCACCGGTACTGGACGCTCGGCGCGAGCTACAGCTGGAACCCCACCGAGATCACCAAGGCTGCTACGCAGCCACAGCTCGTCGGGAAAACGGCGCGCGCCACGGCGACGCATCAGGGGACGGCGATTGTGGGCTTCGATCATCCCGCCATTGTATCGCTTGGACTGACCACGCGATTCGTCGGCTCGCGTTTCGATGACGATGTGAACGCGCTCCCGCTCGAGTCGTTCGTCGTCACCGACGTGCGCGTGTCACGCCGCCTGACGAGCAGCGCCAGTGCGTTCGTGACCGTCGAAAACGTGTTCGACCGCGCCTACGAGGTCACCAAGGTGGCAAATGGTTTCACCCGCATCGGCGGCCCGCGCTTCATCGAAGGAGGCCTGCAGTATCGCTGGCGCTAGTTGATGCAGGGTCGTGAGCTCGGCGTTTGAAGGGCGCCCGCGCGATGAGTGAGGTGCCTTGGTTTCGCGACCACGCCGCGCTCGAAGGACTGGCGGATCGTTCGCTGCGTTCCGGCGCAACAGCGGTTGGCTCGCGCGCCGCCCAGCTACTCGTACAGCTCGGTGCGGCGATGATACTCGCACGCATCCTGACGCCGGCGGACTACGGCGTGCAGGCGATGGTTCTCCCCGTCGCGTTCCTGATGAACGGTATCGGTCAACAGGCTCTGCAGAGCGCGGTCATGCAACAGGACGCGCTGACGCCGAACGATGCGAGTGGGCTGTTTTACGCCGCACTGCCCATCAACTTCGGCCTAACGGCGACGATGGCGCTGCTCGGGCCCATTCTGGCGTGGCTGTACGATGAGCCGCGCGTCGTGCTCGTGTCTGTTGCCTGGGCGGCCGTCATCTTCGTGGTGTCGCTGTCCTCGATTCACGAGGCACTGCTCAAGCGCCAGTTGCACTTCGTGACCATGGCCCGTGCGCAGCTCAGTACGCACGCGCTGTCGTTCGCCGTCGCGATCGCTGCCGCGCTCGCGGGAGCGGGCTATTGGGCGCTGATGCTGCAGGTTGCCGTGATGGAGCTGGGTCGCGCGGCGGCGATGTGGTTGCTCGTCTCCTGGCGGCCAAGGCGCGAGCTCAGCCGGACCAGCAACTCGCACGTGCTGCGGCGCTACTGGCTTGGCGTCATGGGAGCCAGGATGATCTCCTGGATCGGCGATCAGAGCGACCGCGTCATGATCGGCACGTTAGGCGGCGCCAGCGTAGCGGGTCTGTATGACAGCGCGAAGCGTTGGGCGTGGTTCCCGTTCTTCGAGCTGTTCATTCCGCTCACCGACGTTGCGGTGGCGACGCTGAGCCGAGTGCGCAACGACGCCGAGCGTTTTCGAGCGTACGTGCGCCATGCGCTGCGGCCGATCGTGTCGATTTCGCTGCCGGTCGCCGCCTTCATGTTCGTGGAAGCGCGGTTGGTCCTGCACGTCATACTCGGCCCGCAGTGGTTAGGCGGCGCAGTCTTCGTTCGCTGGTTGTGCGTGGCGATCGTCGGCGCAACGATGATTCGCCTGATGCAATGGGTCTATCTGTCGACTGGGACGACGATGCGGCAGCTGCGCTGGTCCTTCGTCACGACGCCGGTGATCCTCGCTGCCGTGATCTCTGGTGGTCTGCGCTTTGGGCCAGTCGGTGTCCCCGCGATGCTCGCCGTGGCGACGTGTGTTCTGGCGGTGCCGAGTGCGCTCAACGCGATCCGCGGGACGCCGCTGACACTCGCTGACTGCTTCGGCGTCATCGTACGACCACTGATAGCGGCTGTCGCGGGGGCGCTGGTGCTATTCGCTGTAGATCCCCGGCTGCCCGCTGTTGTGCCGCTGTTGGCGCTCGCCATGAGACTGCCAGTGTTCGGCACGGCGTATGTCGCCGGCTGGCTGCTGCAGCCGGGCGGGCGAAGAACGTTAGGCGAGCTAACCACTCGTGCGCGTTCGATCCTGCGACGTCGCTAACGGAGCTAAAGCTGTCAGCTGTCGGCGGCGGCTGATAGCTGACAGCAGCTGACAACTAGAACTTTACGATTTCTTCGTAGGTGTTCCTGAAGTCGTCGATCTGAGGAAGGATTGCGTCTTCCAGCCGTGGCGCGTACCCGACAAACGTATCCGTCGAGCCGATGCGCCTAACGGGCGCGTCGAGCCATGCGAAACAGTCGTCAGAGATGCGTGACGCGATCTCGCTGCCGTAGCCCCACGAAATGGCGTCCTCGTACGCGACGATCACGCGATTGGTCTTTTTCACCGATGCGTAGACTGTTTCCTTATCCCACGGCGACAGTGAGCGAAGATCGATCACTTCGACCGAGATCCCGGCGTCGGCCACCTGATTCGCCGCCGCGAACGCGCGCTGCACAGTCGCACCGTATGTCACAACGGTCACGTCGGTTCCTTCCCTAACGATTTTCGCCTTCCCGAACGGGATCATGAAGTTCGGCCCGGGATACGCCGCCTTGTTGTAAGTCTGGCGGTAGAGGTGCTTGTGCTCCAGGAAGATCACCGGGTCGTCGCCGCGGATCGCCGTGCGAAGCAGCCCGTTGGCGTCCAGCGCCGTCGCCGGGCAGACGACTCGCAGACCCGGGCAGTGCGTGAAGAGGCTGGCGCCGGTCTGCGAGTGGTACAACGCACCGCGGATGTAGCCGCCATAGGTCGTCCTAACGACGACTGGAGCGGCGAACGCATTATTCGAGCGCCAGCGCATCGTCGCCAACTCGTCGCGCAACTGCATGTATGCCGGCCAGATGTAGTCGAAGAACTGTACTTCAACGACAGGCTTGAAGCCGCGCAGCGCGAGCCCTATCGCGCGGCCGACGATGTTCGCCTCGGCCAGCGGCGAGTTGTAAACGCGATCACTGCCGAATTCAGTTTGCAGGCCGTGCGTCACTTTGAAGACGCCGCCTTTCCCTTTCACTTTGCCGAGGTATTTCTCGCGCGAGACGTCGGCCACGTCTTCGCCGAAGACTACGATCTTCTGATCGCGGCGCATCTCGTCCTTCATGCACGCGTTCAGGAGATCGACCATCGTCGTCTCGTTACCGCTGTATTGCGGGTCGTCCTCGGTGTCGAACTGCTCGCTCGTCGGATCGACGTCCGGCGAGTAAACGCCAAAGTAGACGGTCTCCGGGCCGGGCTGTTCCTGCCCTAACGCGTCGTCGGTCGCGGTGAGCACGACGGCATCGGCCTCCTCTTTGATGCGCTCGATGTCAGCCTCCGTCGCGTGACCATTCTCGACGAGCCAGAGCGGATATGTCACGAGCGGATCGCGTTTCGCTTCTTCGGCACGTTCCTCGGGCGGCTTATACAGAACCTCGTCGTCCGAGAGCGAGTGCGAATATGGCCGAATCACGTGCGCGTGTACGAGCGCGGGCCCTTCGCGGCGGCGGGCATAGCTCACGGCTCGCGTTAGGGCGTCGTAGCTCGCGAGGAAATTGCAGCCGTCGATTTCCTGCAGGTCCAGGTTCGGGAACCTCGAGACGAGCTTGGATATCGATCCGCCCGCCGTGTTCACCTCAACGGGTACCGAGATGGCGTAGCCGTTGTCTTCGATCAAATACACGATCGGCAGCTTGAGATTGCAGGCCGTGTTGAGTGACTCCCAGAATTCACCCTCGCTCGTCTGCCCTTCGCCTCCACTCACATACACGATCTCATCGTCCTGAAAGCCCGAGCCAATTCCCAACCGCGCGGCGCGCACAGTCCCTTCGGCCGCTCCTACGGCATGGAGGAACTGCGTTCCTGTCGGTGAAGACTGCGTGGCGATGTTGAGTCCCTTATGACCCCAATGGCTCGGCATCTGACGGCCCCCCGAGTTGGGATCGGCCGCGGCACCAACGGCCGAGTAGAGCATCTCGGCGGGCGTCATTCCGAGCGTTAGGCAAAGCGCGCGATCGCGATAGTACGGGAAGAACCAGTCGTACGAGGCGCGCAGCGTCATGCCGGCGGCGATGAGCACGGCTTCGTGCCCGGCCCCTGATATCTGGAAGAAGATTTTGTTCTGACGCTTGAGCTGGATCTCTTTGTCGTCCAGCCGCCGCGAGAGGTACATCGTTCGAAACACATTGACCAGCTGATCTCGGCTGAGACCGGTCTCGCTATTGGGCTCAGAGCGCGCGCGCGTTGGAGAAGCCAATTCGTTGCTCCAAGGGGTCAGTGGGGTCAGGGGTCAGTTGGCATCATTCGAAAACGGCTCATAAAGATAAGCGTCACGAGCGCACAAGCCGCGAGTTGGGCGCGCGTACGGTGCCGTGCGTCGTGCGCTCGTGCCACACGCATGACGCGTCGTGCCGCCGTCCTGCGCGATTCCGGTTCGCCGGATTCTTCCAGCAAGCGCCTCGACCTGCTGCGATCGGGCAAAATGCCGCAAGCATCGATGCCGGCGGAGTTTCGGCCGCCCCAAACGTTGCCCTACCGAGGCCGCAATCGTTGGCCATGACCGAGACGCGCCGCTGCGTGCGTTTGGCACTTCATATGCGCAGAAAATCAGTCCGCCCCTTGGAGATCGGTATGAACGGCCCGAATCGACACTGCATATTCTGCGACCTGATCCAGGGCGCCGCCGAAGTCTCCGTCTGCTATGAAGACGCGAACGCGATGGCCTTCATGGATATCCAGCCCGTCAATCCGGGACATACGCTCATCGTCCCGAAGAAACATTACGAATCGCTGAAGGACGTGCCGCGGGGCGTCGCGATGCACCTCTTCGACGTGGCTGTGACGCTCGCGCCCGTGATTCAGCGCGCGTCCGGCTGCGACGACATGAACATCGTCGTGAACTCAGGACATCAGGCGGGACAGAACGTTTTTCATTATCACGTGCATCTGATCCCGCGGCGCGCGGACGACAATTTCGACATCGCGCTGCCGTTCGAAGGGTCGACGATGCCGGATCGCACGTTCCTCGACGCGATGGCGGCGCGCATCATCGCGGGACTGCGCGACCCCGCGCGTCAGGCACCGCAAACGACGCGGACGGTGCGCGCCGGATAGTTTTGCCTGACGAGCACGCGCGGCGGGTCTTGCGCATCGCCGCGTTATGCACAATAAGTAGTAACGGCGCCTGACGACTGGAGGCGCATAACGAAGGAGGACGATGGCCGGGTTCCCCCGCTTGGTACGAGCGGACCGCGCGCGAGGTGAACGAGCGCGGGTGAACTGCCGATCGACTCCACTTTCCCTAACGACGCACCCCGCCCGAGCGCCCGGCTCGCGGCGGGGTGTCGTCTTTCTGCGCGAGGTGCAATGTCACGACCTAGTCGCGCGCCACGATTGGTTCACCATTCCTCCCACCGTGCACGGAGTGAGCTAAACCAGCGCTCATCCGCGCAACGCCGTCCATCCCGCCCCCCTCATCGTCACGTCACAGCCAAGCGAGCCGTAAAGAAAGCCACAATGCGCGACTGCAGCCGGCGCTGTGTGTACTGCGCCAGACCGCTCGCGCTGGATACTGCTACGCTGGATCACGTGCTCCCCGTCTGCCACGGTGGAACCCACGCGCCGGGGAACCTGGTCACCGCCTGCGCGCGCTGCAATCGACTCAAGGCGGACCTGCTCCCTGTGGATTTCTTCGCGCGCTTCCCGTGGGCGGGACTCAACTTCATGCGTTATGCGCGAGCAGTGCACCGTGCTCTCAAAAGGGGAGCTAGGCGTGCGGTGAGTCTGGCTTTGGCTGCCTAAAGTCAACAAAAGCTTTCGGCTACCACATAAAAGTGAAAAGCTGCCAGCGGACGTCTGCTGACAGCTTCAAACTGTGTCCTGGCGTCTGAGAGCTTTAGTTTCGCGTTAGGGCCAAGGCCCGGTTACGCAACCCGGCCAGTCTCCCAGGCCAGCATTGCCCGTTTTCGCTCGACGCCCCAGTGATATCCGCCTAACGCACCCGTCGTGCGGATGACGCGGTGGCAGGGGATGAGGTAAGCGACCGGATTCGCCGCCACGGCTGCCCCAACGGCGCGCGCCGCATCGCGCGAGCAGACGACACGTGCGACGTCTTCGTACGAGGCCAGGTTGCCTGCGGGAATCCGCAACAGCGCCTGCCAAACCTTGATCTGCCAGTTCGTTCCCTTGACCAAGAGACGCAGCGGCGCGAGCGCGGCCAATCCGCCGTCCTCCTTCCAGCCGCCAAATATCTGATCAATCAACGGCGCCGTGCGCTCTTCTTCTCTCGTAATGCGTGCGGCCGGCCAGCGCTTGCGAAGATCCGCCAAAGCGCCGTCCCGAGCGCCGCCCGTGAACGTGAGCGCCGCGATCCCACGATCGGTCGTGCCGACCAGGGCCTCCCCGAATGGCGTCGCGTGAAATCCGGTCGCGATTTCGACGCCCTCGCCGCCACTGTGATACTCGCCAGGCGTAACCGCATCCATTGTGACGAACAGGTCGTGCATCCGGCCGCCACCTGACAGCCCGCTTTCCCACGCGGCCTCCAATACGTTTCGCGAAGCAGCCAGCCGTTGCTTCGCGAACTCGAGCGTCTGCACTCGTAGGAATTGCTTCGGCGAGATGCCAGCCCAGCGCGAAAACAATCTCTGAAAATGGAATTCACTCAGCCCAACAGTTGCCGCGACGTCGCGCAGCGCGGGCTGCTCGGGGGCCACGCTATCGAGATAGCGCAGCGCGCGTTCTACTCTCGCATAGTCCAGTGACATCTGACTCATGGTGCTCCTCCGATGAGCCGAGATGTAACCGTCCTCGCTCGTCCGACCAACCCGAATCTTGCTCGACATCGCGCGGCGTTTTCTAGTAATCCACAGGACGCAGATATGACTCGCCGATTGCCGTCTGGCTGAGCATCGCGACAGTCGGAAGTTTGCGCTTCCAGTGCGTGCCTTCGAGCCGCTTCGTCACCAGCGCGATCTGATCACGCTCAAACCCGCGCGCCACAAGTTCCTCAGGGCGATACCCAGCCAGGAGCCAGCTCAGGATCTGATCCGCAACGGCGTAACTGACGCCGAAATCCGCTTCGTCCGTTTGGCCAGCGACGAGATCCGCCGACGCCGGCTTGTCCACGATTTCGTCGGGGATGCCCAGATGCCGCGCGAGCGCCCATACCTGGGTCTTGAATAGATCGCCCAGCGGATTGATCGGCGGGGCGTCGTCGGCGTGCCAGGTGAAGTAACCGAGCAGCCGTTCGGACTTGTTGCCGGTGCCTAACGGGACACCGTGAATCTTGGCCGAGAGGTCGAAGAGCACGATCATGCGCGTGCGAGCCATCACGTTTCCACGGCGCCGTGCATCAGCCTCCGGTTCCAGCTTGAGGTAGCCGTCGACAGCGGCCGATATGTCCACGGTTCGTTCGACGATGCCCAACGCGTCGATCACCAGCTGCGCGTGAACCATGCTGTCGGGACTCGACGTTCGATATGGCATGCGCACGCCGACGACGTTGCTGGCACCTAACGCGCGCGCGGCAAGCGTGGCTGTTACGGCTGAATCCACACCTCCCGAAAGCCCAACCACGGCCTTCTCGAAACCGCGCCGCGACATCTCGTCCTTGATGAAACGCACCAACCATGTCTCCACGAGCACGGGGTCGATCGCGAGCGATGGTGCCGCCTCGTGCACTGGGCCATCACTGGTGCGCCACGTCACTGCGCCCGCGGATTCCGGCGTCAGGCGCGCCGCAGGCGCCGCCGCTCCCGCCGACGAATCCTTGTCGTATTCCAGCCTAACGGGCTCACCGAGCGTGACGCGACGCAGGTTCTCCAGCATGTGCGGCGCGACCGCGCGCAGATCGGAAAGCAGTGGCAGCTCGGCCCGCGCGCGAGTGAGATCGCCGAGGTCGAGCGTCGCCGATGTGAGCGCCTCATCCCAGACACGCGCGCGGGCGCGCACGTCCCCCTTGGGGCCCACGATCAACGAACCACCGGCAAAGAGCTTCCCTCCTTCGCTTCCCACCAGGTTTGCGAAGGCGATGAAGACGCCGTGCTCTTCGGCCATGTCGCGCAGCAGTCGCTCCCAGCGAGCCATCGTTGCCGGACCCTCGATCCCGTCCTCCCGCGGCTGGATGCCCCGCGCCGGCGCGGCCGATGAGACGAAGATCACTTGAGCGTCGTCCAGCGCGGCCAAAGTTCCGGTCATGCTATGCCATGCATCTTCGCAGATCAGGATCGCCGCTCTTCCCCAGGGGGTATCAAACGCCCGGACATCGAGGCCGCGTTCGACAAAACGCTCCTCGTCGAAGAGGCCGTACGTGGGCAGGAAGACCTTGCGATGAACATGCAGAATCTGAGGCGCATTGCCGCCAAGTCGCACATACATCGCGCTGTTATGCAGCGTGTCTCGCCAGCGTTCGTAGAAGCCCAGCACCACATCCAGCGTGCGGTCGCTCCCACCAACTGCATTCATATAGACGTCGGAGAGGCGGGTGGCGAGCGTGCCTGCGGTCATGGCAACGTCCGCGACGCCGCCTTCGACGAAGTACCCGCTGAGCACTGTCTCCGGGAGTTGAAGGACGTCCGGGTGCTCCGGCGCCGCGTCGACTTGGGCGAACAGTTCTCCGAGCCGCGCGAGATTGGCCTCAACGTCGCCTTTACGTGGGCGCAGTTGCCCGAGCAGGATGCTGATACGTTTGGACATGTGTGTAGCGGAACTTTACGTAGGCAACCAAGGCGAGCAACGGCCGCGATGAGGTCTGCAACTACTATCTGCGGTGTCCTCGCTCTACTGCTGGGCGCCGCGTCACGACCGCTTCTTGGCCAGACCGCAGGATCGGGCGAGAAGATTCACACGCGCGGACTCTTTCTCGGTGTCGGCGCGAGTCAGCTGACGCTCGATTCCGAAGAGCTCGCTCCGCCTGACGAAGGTCGCTTGGGTGTGGGTGGGCGGATTGGGTACGGCTTCGGCGATTTGATCGCGCTCGTGGTCACTGGCGATCTCTCTCGCATCGACTTGAGCTTTGACGCTCAAGACAGCGAGTTCGAATTCGCGCACATCGCACTCGGCGCGCGCATCCATCCATTCCGCGCGTGGCGACTCGGTCCCTACATCGAGGGAAGTTGGCTGCGCTACGCGGCAACGACCGATCGCACGCTGCCGCCGGCGACGACATCGTCGCGCGTCACCCTGGAGGGAACTGGAGCATCCGCGGCCGCGGGGCTGCATCTCTTTCTTTCGCGGATCGTTTCGCTCGAGGCATCCGCTTCGCTGACAGACGGCAAGTTCACGAAGTCCACCGGGAGCGCCGCCGACGCGGACTTTACGGCCGTGCCGCTGCGCTCGCGCCTCTATCGACTCGGCCTAACGTGGTGGCTCGGTACCTAACGACTTTGGCCTTGGTCGCGCTCGGCGTTCCCACGCTGGCGTCGGGACAGGCGGTGAACGCCACCGGTGAGGCGTGGCGCATCGTGAACGCGCCGCAGTCCTCGATTGTTTTCGCGCGCGACGGGTCCGTGCTTGGCGAGATCGGCGCGCAATGGCGCTCCAGCATCCCGCTGCGTGCGATGCCGAAGTACCTGCCGCAGGCGTTCATCGCCGTGGAGGACCACCGCTTTTACGAGCATGACGGTGTCGATCTGATCGGCGTCGCCGGCGCCGTGAAGGACATCGTCCGCGGACAGATGCGCGGGGCCAGCACGATCACGCAGCAGCTCGTCGGCAACATGCATCCGGACATCATCAATCGCGCGGATCGCAGCCCGTTGCGCAAGCTGCGAGAGCAGTCAGCCGCGCGTGAGATGGAAAAGCACTACTCGAAGGACCAGATCCTCGAGGCGTATCTCAACTTCATTCCATTCGGTCGGCGCTACTACGGCGTCGACGCCGCCGCGCGCTACTACTTCGGAAAGCCGGCCGGCAGCCTAACGCTCAGTGAAGCGGCTGCTCTCGCCGCGATTCCGAAGGGTCCCGCGCTGTACGATCCGATCAAGTACCCCGCGCGAGTGAAGGCGCGCCGCACTGTGGTGCTCGGATTGATGGCCGATCAGGGATACATCACCGCGCAGCAGGCGCAGGCTGCAAAAGCCGAGTCACTCGTCACGACGCCGCCCGTGACGCTGCTGCAGGCGCCGTATTTCATGGACGTCGTTCGCGTGCAGATGGATCGCCAGGGACTCTCGTTAGGATCGAGCGGTCTGCGCGTGTATACCACGCTCGATCCAGTGCTGCAGCGAGCCGCTGCCGAAGCGCTGGCGAGTGTAACGGCGGAGTTCGAGAAGCGGCCGAAGTACCGTCACCCGACGATGGCCAAGCATCTCAAAGGAACGAGCGGCTATTTGCAGGGCGCAGTCGTCGCGATGGAGCCATTCTCAGGCGAGGTGCGCGCGCTGATCGGCGGACGCGACTACGCGGAGTCTGCGTTCAACAGGGCCGTGAACGGCATGCGGCAGCCGGGTTCGTCGTTCAAGCCGTTTGTCTATGCGGCGGCCGTGGAGCATGGGATGATGCCTAACGCAATCGTTGCGGACACGGCGATCGCCATTCCGCTGCCCAACCGCACGATCTACAAACCGAAGAACTCGGACGGCGAATTCAAAGGGTTTTTGTCGCTGCGCGACGCGCTGGCGTTTTCGCGCAATCCGGTCGCCGTGCAGCTCGGGCAGAGTCTGCAGATGGATACGATCATTGCCTTGGCGCATCGACTCGGCATCGACTCGCCCATCGCGCCGTTTCCGTCGTCGGCGATCGGAGCTTCTGTCGTTCAGCCGCTCGATCTCGTCGCGGCCTATGCGACCTTCGCTAATCTCGGCACGAAGATCGATCCGCGGTTCGTGCGGCGAGTGGAGGACGCGAACGGGCGCATCGTCTGGCAGCCACCACAGGCGGCCTGGGAGCAAGTCATGCAGCCCGCCGTCGCATTCATCGTGCGTGACATGTTGCGAGACGTCGTCGAGCGCGGCACCGCCACTGTAGTTAGGCAGACGTTGCCGGACAGCATTCCGGTCGCCGGCAAGACGGGCACGACGGACAACAACACCGACGTGTGGTTTGTGGGCATGACGCCGGAGATCGTCACCGGAGTCTGGTTAGGCTTCGACAAGCCAACGCGGATCGCAGAAGCCGCCGTGGGTGGAACGCTCGCCGCGCCGATCTTTGCGCGGACCGTACAAGCGCTGTACGCCGATCGACCCGCCGCTCCGTGGCTAATGCCGGAGGGCGTGGTCCCGGTCCTGTTCGATCGCTCCACTGGAAGCCTGGCGAGACCGGAGACGCCGCTCGAGTCGCTCTACACCGAGTACTTCCTCGACGGGATGGAGCCCGAGCCGCTGCGCACGCTCCGGCGTGCAATGCGCGGCGCTACAGTGGCAATTCAGTAGCAAAAAACCTCACCGCGGATCAACGCGAAGGGACGCGGATACGTGCGTTCATTCTCTTGATCCGTGTTGATTCGCGTTCATCCGCGGTGGAGCGGTCGCTCTCAGACTCGAGCCAGCTCGGGTTCAACGGCTGGCTCACCGACGACGGTGCCCTCGGGGATCAAAGCAATCTTGAGCACCTGGGCCAACGTCTCCACAGGATGGAACGTGAGCGCCTTGCGAACCTCGTCCGGCACATCCTCGAGATCAGCTTCGTTGTCCTTCGGCAGAACGATATTCGTGATGCCGGCGCGGTGGGCGCCTAACACCTTTTCTTTGAGCCCGCCGATCGGCAATACGCGGCCGCGCAGCGTGATCTCGCCTGTCATCGCAACGTCGCGGCGAACCGGTCGTCCCGACATCTCGGATACGAGCGCCGTCGCGATGGCGATCCCCGCCGACGGACCATCCTTGGGGATGGCGCCAGCCGGAACGTGAATGTGCACTTCGACGGCGCCGAGGTACTGACGCGAGATGCCTAACGCAGCGGCATTATTCGTCGCATAAGTAAGCGCAGCGCGCGCCGATTCCTTCATGACGTCGCCGAGCTGGCCCGTCAGGATCAACGAGACTGGCGGCGTCGCCGACTGCTGGCCGTCGCTCGTCGCAGCGAGGTAACGCCGGATCGACGCTTCGACGAACATGATGTCGCCGCCCATCGGCGTGTAGAACATCCCCGTTGCGATGCCGACCTCGCTCTGCTCCTTGGCACGCTCCGGATGCACCTTGGGTCTGCCTAACAGCTCGCGCACCTCGTCCGCCGAGATCTCGTTGTCTTCCAGGACTTTTGCATCGCCCTGAGCCAGTCGCCGCGCGATCTTGCGCGCTGTGCGCCCGATCTCGCGCTCGAGCTGCCTCACACCGGCCTCCCGCGTGTAGTGCGACACGAGGCTCATGACAGCTTCGTCGGTGAAGAGCACCTTCTTGTCGCCCAGCCCAGACTCCTCCAGCTGCCGCGGAATGAGATAGCGCTTCGCGATCTCGGCTTTCTCACGCTCCGTGTAGCCAGCGAACTCGACAGTCTCCATACGATCGAGCAAAGGCTGCGGAATGTTCTGCACGTAGTTCGCCGTCGCGATGAAGAGCACTTCGCTCAAGTCGAACGGCACACCGAGGTAGTGATCCGTGAACGAATCGTTCTGCGCAGGATCGAGCACCTCGAGCAGCGCGGCACTGGGGTCGCCCTGGAAGGAGACGCCGAGCTTGTCGACTTCGTCGAGCAGGAAGACAGGGTTCTTGCTGCCAGCCTGCTTCATCCCTTGAATGATGCGACCGGGCATCGCGCCGACATACGTGCGGCGATGGCCGCGGATGTCGGCCTCGTCACGGGCGCCACCTAACGAAACGCGCACGTACTCACGTCCGAGCGAGCGCGCGATCGATTTGGCGATCGAGGTTTTGCCGACGCCCGGAGGTCCCACGAACAGAAGAATCGGCCCCTTCGCCATCGCCCGCGCCTTGGCCTCCTTGGCGTCGGTGATGGGTCGGTCCTCGTCCGACTCACCCAGGGTTGGTGTGGCGTCGTCCTTCGGTGCCTTGATCCTGGCGGCCGGGAACTCGCCTGTCTGTTCCACCTCGTTGGCGAGCTGCTGGGCGCGAAGCTGCCTAACGGCGAGGAACTCGAGCACGCGATCCTTGACATCGCGCAGGCCGTAGTGGTCCTCCTCGAGCACTGTCGAGGCGCGATTGAGGTCGAGGTGGTCGTCGGAACGCTGGTTCCACGGCAATTCGCTCATCCATTCGAGGTACGTGCGAATGACTTGCGCCTCCATCGACTCCTTGCCGGAACGCTCCAGACGCCCGAGCTCGCGCTCGACTTCCGCGCGCGCATCCTTGGGCAATTCGAGCTTGGCGAAGCGCTCGCGGAGATCGCTGATCTCCTTCGTCGAGTCGTCATCGCCGAGTTCTTTCTGAATCGCCTTGAGCTGCTCGCGCAGGAACATCTCCCGCTGTCGCTCGCCCAACTCTTCCTGCACTTGCGATTTGATCTCTTCCTGGGCTTCGAGCATGCCGATCTGGCGTTCCACGTGCACGAGCACGCGACGGAGCCGCTCTTCAACGCTGAGCGTCTCCAGAAGCCCCTGCTTCTCCGGAACAGACAGTTCGAGGTAGCTCGCGACAAGGTCAGCAAAGCGCCCCGGCTCCTCCGCCGAGTCGAGAACCTGCTTAACGACTTCCTCGGGAAGGCCGCGCTTTTCGCCCAGATCGGACGCTCGCTCGCGCACTTCGCGATGCAACGCTTCAAAGGCGGCGTCGCGCTCGTCGATCGGGTTCATCTCCTCGGTATTCACGATCACCGCAGACATGAGCCCGTCGGTCGTCGTGTACTGCAGAGCCGTCGCGCGCTGCTCGCCTTGCAGGAGGAGCTGCACCGCGCCCAGGCCGCGCTGCACCTGGCCGATCTTCGCGACCACACCCATCGAATAGAGAATCTCCGCCGTTGGCTCCTCGGAGTTCTCGCGCTGGGCGACCGCAAAGACGAGGCGGTCTCCCTTCAGTGCGGTTTCGATCGCGCGAAGGGTACCCGGCCGACCAGCCGTGATCGGGGCTGTCTGACCGGGGAAAATGACAGTTCCGCGCAAAGGCAGAACCGGAAGTGTCTGTCGCTGGGCCATCGTTATCTCGCTTGGAAACGCAATGACCGTGCTTGGAGCGCTCAAGCCGCACGGTCGATGTGAATGTCGACCTCGCTGCTATCTGTTGTAACGCAGGACGAAGGTCGGAGGTCCTGTCTTCTGCAACCATCACGCTCCTGACTTACGCCACGCTGGCTGGGTTTGCAACTTTCGCGGGCCAAAGTGACGTAGAACGACTCACTCTTCGCGGAAGGCGCTTCCGCCTAGACGCTCTCTCGGTACAGCGCTACACTTCGGCGCCCATCCCCTTCGACAAGCAGCTTGTAACGCGTGCCCGAGTCTGGCTTTACACCGTCGTCGAGCGACGCCGAGCTGCGTGCGCACGTCGAACGCAGTCTGGCGAGCAGCTACGAACTAGATCGCGAAATCGGGCGCGGTGGGATGGGTATTGTCTACCTGGCCCGCGACCGCCGACTCAAGCGCCAAGTTGCGATCAAGCTTTTGCCACCGGAGCTGGCCTTCCGATCGGAGATTCGGACGCGCTTTCTGCGCGAGGCGGAGACAGCCGCACAACTCTCGCACCCTAACATCGTCCCGATCTATTCGGTCGACGAACGGGATGGCCTCGTCTACTTCGTTATGGCGTACGTCGATGGCGACACGGTGGCGTCGCGGCTGCACGCGCGCGGGCCGATGCCGCCTGACGTAGTGCGCCACATCATGATCCAAACCGCCGACGCGCTCGCCTACGCGCACGAGCGAGGCGTGGTGCATCGCGACATCAAGCCCGACAACATCCTGCTCGATCGCGACGATGACCGCGTGATGGTGACTGACTTCGGTATCGCGCGCGCGGTGACCGAAGGTGCCGATGCGCGCCTAACGGCGACGGGGATGGCGATCGGAACGCCGGCGTACATGTCGCCGGAACAGTCGATGGGCGAGCGCGAGATCGATGGGCGCAGCGATCTCTACGCGTTAGGGATCGTCGCCTACCAGATGCTCACGGGTGAGTTGCCGTTCACGGCGCAGAGCACGCCAGCGCTGTTGGTCAAGCACATCTCGGAGCGACCGCCGCCTGTGGAAGAGCGCTGTCCGGGCGCGCCGCGCGATCTCACGCGCGCCATCATGCTGCTGCTCGAGAAAGACCCGGCGAACCGGTTCCCATCCGCTGAAGCGCTCTCGATGGCACTCTCGACGCGCAACGTTCCGGCGCTTCCGGAGCCCTCTTTGTACGCCGAGCAGCGCGGCACGAGCGAGCGCTATCCGCAGCAATACCGCGACGAGGGCCACCCGACTGGCACCCTCGGAATCGATCGCGAACCGACCGCAGCGGAATTGCGCCGCTGGAACGCCGAGCCGGTCGTGCGTTATCGCAAGAAGCTCGCGCCGTACGTCGCATTCAGCAGTGTGAGCGTCGTGCTCGCGATCTTCGA
The DNA here is from genome assembly GCA_036555845.1 of Gemmatimonadaceae bacterium. Taxonomy (GTDB): domain Bacteria; phylum Gemmatimonadota; class Gemmatimonadetes; order Gemmatimonadales; family Gemmatimonadaceae; genus DASYRX01. The sequence goes on from DATBKN010000481.1 coordinate 17,627, forward strand.
CGTGGTGAGCTTCATGCCCGTCGTCGGTGTCTGGAGCGTATATCTCGCGTACAAGTATTCGCAGCTCTGGACCGAGGGGTACGACTGGCGCGACGTCCTGCGCGAACCGCGCGACAGGATGTTCTTCGACGTCGTGGCCGATTGGTTCGACAACGTGCGCGCGCTCTATGACCGCAAGAAACGCGCGGAAGTGCGCGAGCGGACGCGCATGCGCCGGGGACGCGCGCCGCTCTTCGCTGCGCCCGATGCGCCCGGTGGGCGCGACACGTTAGGCGCGTCCCGCCGTCAACCGGGACTGACAGGGGCCGAAGCCGGCGCGCTTTCGCAGGCAGAGCATTTCCGCGACGACATCGTGCGCATCGTGCACGGTCTCCCGCGCCGCGACCGCGAGCTGGCGGGCGACGTCGCCACGTCGGCGGAAGCGCTGTTCCTGCGCGTGCGCGGGCTCTCCGAATCACTGGCGGACCTCGGCCGAAACACGCCGAACAACAACACGCAGTCCATCGACGCGGAGATCGCTCGGCTGGAGGCCGAGGCGAACCCGCTGGACCCGCGCGCGGAAGAGCGCGTCCGGCGCCTGGCGCGTTTGCGTCGCGATCGACGCTCAGTCGCCGATTCCAGCACGCGCCGCGAGCAGGCCAAGCAGAAGCTCGAGAGCTGTCTCCTCGCGCTACAGAACATGCGACTGGATCTCATGCGGCTGCAGGCGGGCGGCGAGTCATTTGCCAACGTCACGCTCATCTCCGAGCGTGCCATGGCGCTGGCCCAGGAGGTCGATCATGCGGTGTACGCGGCCGACGAGATCCGCAAGCTGAACTCGCCGTCCGCTCGCGGCGGCGCGCGCTGAGGCGGCGCCGCGTTAGGCGACGCGAGTAGAGATGCCGGACCTGCTGCGCGAGCGCGTCGTCGCCGCGATCGGCGATACCTACGAGCTGGAAGCTGAAATCGGCCGTGGCGGGATGGCGGCCGTCTATCGCGCGCGGGATCTCCGGCTCAAGCGTCTCGTCGCCATCAAGGTGCTTCCCCCGGATCTCGCTTTCCGGGAAGAGGTGCGCACGCGCTTCCTGCGCGAAGCGCAGACCGCCGCGCAGCTCAACCATCCCAACATCGTACCAATCTTTTCGGTCGATGAGCGGGCCGGCGTCGTCTACTTCGTCATGGCACTGGTCGAAGGCGAAAGTCTGGGCGGCCGCTTGACACGCGAACGCCGCCCCCCCGTCAGCGACGTCACGCGCACGCTACGGGAAGTCGCCGACGCACTCGGCTACGCGCACGCGCGCGGCATTGTGCACCGCGACATCAAGCCGGACAACATTCTGCTCGACGCTGCGACCGGACGGGCGATGGTCACCGATTTCGGAATCGCGCGTGCGGCGGAGGGCGACTCGCGCCTAACGGTCACTGGCATCGCCGTCGGCACTCCGACGTACATGTCACCGGAACAGGCGCTCGGTGAGCGCGATGTGGATGGTCGCAGCGATCAGTACTCGCTCGCCGTCGTCGCGTATCAGATGCTGACGGGCCAGCCGCCGTTCGCAGCGACGAACACGCCGGCCATGCTCCTCAAGCACATCAGCGAACCGCCCGCGCCGCTGAGCGAGTTGCGACCCGACCTTCCACCCGGACTGATCGTGGCGGTGGAGCGCGCCCTGGCGAAGAAGCCGGCCGACCGGTGGCCTAACGCGTACGCGTTTCGTGACGCGCTCACGGCGGAAGTGGCATCGCTGCCGGCGCCGGTGCTCGCGGCGTCCCCGGAACGTCTGCGACAATCGGCGGCGTGGAAACGGGCGGCCGTCCCGCGCGATAGCGCGACGAACCCTGCGTCGCGCGACAACGCGGGCCGCAACCTTCCGCTCCCGAGCTCGCTCAGCGGCCGTGAGCAGCGCGGCCCCAGCCTCACGAAGGGAGAGCCGTGGCGCACGCCGGATCCGAATGAAGAAGTGCCGGTGCCGAACTGGATGCCGGCGTCATGGCAAGACGTTAGGCGGCACCAGCGCGAGGCGCAGAGGGCGCAGCGTCGCAGCCAGCGTGAGCGCGACACGCTGCACGCATTCGGCGAGCTTCCGATCGAAGAGAAGATCCGCCGCTTCCGGCGCAAACTCGCCGGCTACGCCACGTCGATCGCGGTGCTCGGCATCATCAACTCGGTGTTCACCCCGTTTTTCCCCTGGGTCATCTTCCCGGCGATCGGAATGGGCATCGGCCTGGTCGGACGCGCAGCGTCGCTCTGGGCAGACGGCGTGCGCTTTCGCCAGGTCTTCGGCCGCGAAGCGCGCCAGGCGCTGCAGCGCGCGAACGAGCGGCCCGGCAGTGCTAAGGGTCGTCTGGCGTCGGGTGGGCGAACACCAGTCGATGAATCGGAACGGCTCGCACCGAACGATGTGCTGAACGGGCGCTATGGCGACGTCGTTCGTCGAGCCGCTTACGATCGTGCTGCGGTGCAAGAGGCAGTCGCCAAGCTCTCCAAGGTCGACCGCGAGATGATCCCCGACGTTTCTCCGACCGTCGATGCGCTCGCCGAGCGAGTCGGTGCACTCGCGCAGGCGCTGCACCGCATGGACGCGGACATCACGCCGGAGTCGCTCACGGCACTCGACGCGCGCATCGAGGAAACGAGCAGGAGGCCCGAAGGTCGCGAGCGCGATCAGCGCCTCGAATTACTCCAGCGCCAGCGCGTGACGATGAACGACCTGCTCACGCGACACGAAACGTTGTTGACGCAGCTCGAGAGCGCGTCGCTCATGCTGCAGAACATGCGGCTGGATCTGATCGCGCTGCGCTCGGCCGGCGTGCAATCAGCGATGGACGACGTCTTGACGGCGACGCAGGAAGCTCGGGCGCTGTCGCGGGATATCGCCCATGTTCTAGATGCAGCGAGACAAGTGCGCTAGAAAAATCGTTAGGCAAAACAAATAGCTCTCGGGACTCAGTTCTCAGTGCGGAATCTGCAGAATTTGATGCGTGCATCATTCTGGAGGCTCTGCACTCAAGACTGACAACTCAGAGCGATTGGTTTGATCCCAGGACGAACCCAGGATTAGGGTCGCGCAAACCTACCAGGTACCCACCTCTCACCGCCTAACGCGTATCCGACGACGCCTCCGACGACACCGCCGAGTGCGGCCCCGATGGGGGCGTACTTCACGAAGTCGTCGAAACTGGCGTTGACCTGCGGCAGATTCCCAACGCCGACGATCAGCGCGCCGGCCAGAGCACCCCACAGCGCGCCGCGGATTGTGGAGCGCCTGACCGTTCGGCCGCCACTCACGTCGATACGCTCGATCGCGCTGCGCTGCACGGAGGCGCGGCGATAGGCATCGACTAGCACCGGACCTGTCTCGAACCCGAAGCGATGCCGCTCGCCGGTGGTATCGAGCACAACACGCTCCGCATTCAGTGAATCGATGCGCCCGATGAAGCGATCACGACGGACGCTCGGCGCCATGATGCGGACACGCGTACCGACGTGTGCTTCGACTGAATCCCGAGCCGTCGATTGCGCACCAACTGCGGGCGCAATTACGACCAGGATCACGCCTAACATTCGTTCCGACTTGCTCACGTTCCGACTCCTCCGTTCCACTGGCGGCTCTGGCCACATCGTCGTGCTACCACAAGCATGCTGGCAAGTGTTGGGACGACAATCGGGCAACTCGCGGTAACATTAGCGGTTGCGCGCATCTCTCCGCGACCGGAACAGGTCTTCTTACACAGCCAAACGCAGTGAGGTGTCACTTCTAGCGTTTTAGAAGAGAATCGATAACGTTCCGGCCGCCAAACTTCCCCGGGGCGCTGAGCAAGGGCCGGGGTCATTCCGGACTACCAGTGACGCGGCTAGATCCGCCCCCATCGGACAGCGATCCCCGGGCACCAGATTGGGCGCTCCCGAGCGACCTGACTGGGGACGTGGCGCCAATGGATGAAGGACCGGCTGCTCCAGCCGTCAGTCCTGAGGCACCCGCGCTGCCAGCACCGCCTCCGCCGCCGCCGGAGCCTGTCGTCGTTCCGATCAACTGGCTGGTGGACAACGCGCCCGCTCCGATCCGATACCGCGCGCTACTCGAGCTGGCTCGAATTGCGCCGGTTCCCGATCGACTCGCCTCGCTGATCTACGCCTATTCACCAGCGATCACGCTTGCGCTGACGCAGCGCCCCGAGGGGACGTGGAACAACGCGATGCTCGCGGTTCCCGCAGCGCGCTCGGCGGACTTTGAAGGCGTCGGGACGATCGTCGCATATCGCCGGCTCCTGGAATACGGCTGGGATCGCGACGCACCGCCGCTCTTTCATGCGCGACGGCTGCTTTTCCGGTTGCTCGCGGAGGACAACGACCCCAGTCTGCTATTCGAGCTCGGGGAAAAGGGGAAGACGGACGACGACGCCGTTAGGCGAAGTCGGGTGTTGCTGCGAGAGGCGGCGGCGGCGGCGCTGGCGCAGGCGGGGTACGAGGGCGACCCGCGCTTGCGCGGCGCTGCGCTGCGCATGCTGCACCGTGTGGCAGCGTTCCTTCGCTCACCGCTGGCAGGCGACGCGTGGGTTGGAGCGCCCGGCAAACGCACGCTGGCTCCGGGCGCGGCACCGCCGTCGTACTTCTTTCTGTTGATGCTGGCGCATATGCCGCTCTTTCGACTGGAGCACGCGAGCGAGATGGACGATTTGCTCAAGTACCTAACGAATCCCATGAGTGAGCCGTCGCTGGCCAACGCCCAGCGTTACGTCGTTACTGGTGATCCGCTGGGAAGCGAAGATGTCGCGCAAGGCGATATCGCCTTCGCCGTCTCGTGGCTGGAGCTCGCGGCGCGCCTCGGCTTTCTCAAGCGGCACGAGTCGTGGTCCGCGATCTTCTCCTCGCTGCTCGCGCAGTGCGACGAAGGATGTGTTTGGCGCACGCGTCGGGGGCAAAGCGCGCGACAGAGCCACGCATTCGTGTGGCCGTCCTTTCCGCTGGCTGCCAACGTTTCAGCTGACGATCACGCGGGTGACGTAACGTTTCGACTCGCGTTGATTGGTCGCTACTCTGGCCGACCCGTCGAGTTCGTTTAGTCCTCGGCCACTCGAAATCGTGCCACGCGGTGGCACTCTAGTTCGCTTGACGCGGCGAGAAACGCGCAGCATCTTGCACACGCAATCTTATTCGATAGCTCGTTAGGCGATGCTCGATGGGGCGTCACAACGGAACTGTCGGAAAAAGAATTGCCGCGGTTGGTGTGCTGACGGCCGGAGCCTCCGAGAGGCTCAGCGCAAGGGAGCACTACAGAATGCTCACCGGCGCCACATCGCAGCACGCGGTACCGATCGCGGTTCGCGGGGGCCGGG
>DATBKN010000482.1:0-4231 GCA_036555845.1 Gemmatimonadaceae bacterium
TTCGGGACGCAGCCCGCGCGACGTACTGCGTCATGCCGCCGTCGACGCTGGTGCGATCCCAGGCATCGCACCGAAGCTCAGCTTCCGCCCGAACTCTCGTCGCAGCAATAGCATGCTGATCACTAGCTGCACGATGACCGCGGCCACCGACAGATACCAGATCCATGTAAGCTGAAAATTCGGTAGGCGCGCCAACAGGAACGCTGGAATGGCCACGAGCGCGATTCGCACCGCTGACGCGATCAGCGACGGAATCGTATTCCCCATCGCCTGGAACATGCTCGAAGCAACGAAGATGAGTCCCGAGGCCACGTAGTTGTACGAGATGATGCGCAGGTAATCCACGCCAACGGCGATCGCCGCGGGATCCTTCGAGAAAACCCCAACGAGCTTGGCCGGCGCGATGTGGCAAAGCACGGCGAACACGAACATCACGGCCGCACCCATCAAAGCCGCATCCTTGAACGTGTCCTTCACGCGCTGCCCGAGCTTGGCGCCGAAATTCTGCCCCGCCACTGGCGCCACCGAGAAGCCTAACGCGACGACGGGCATGAAGCCCGCCTGCACGATGCGCATCCCGATGCCGAAGCCGGCTTGCGCCGCGGCACCGAAGGGACGGCTGATCGTGTATACGATGAACATGTAGAAAGCCATCAGGATGAACTCAAAACCGGCCGGAAGCCCGATCGCGAGCATCTTCTTCCACACATCCAGGCGCGGCTTCCAGTCCGCGACCATGAACTTCAGAAACGAATCGCGCGCGACGAAGTACTTGGTCAGCCACACGATGCCGACGAGGATCGAGACAAGCGATGCCATCGCCGCACCGGCAACGCCGAACGGATGCCCGGTCACCCAACCGAAAATGAGAAAGGGCGCGAGCACGATGTTGATCGCCACGGTCGCCGTAGACACGACCATGCCGGGTTTGAAATTGCCGACTCCTCGTAAGGCAGCACCCATCGCGACCATCGTGAACTGCAGCGCCAACGCGGGGATGAACCACAAGAGGTACTGCGCCGCGAGGCGCGCGGTCTCCGCATCGGCGCTCTGCGCGTTGGCGTAACCCATTCGCGTCGCGAGTCCGACGATTAGCACGCCCAGTCCAACCAGCATCGACAATACCTGCGACTGGTTGAACATCAGCAAGGCGGCGTTACGATCCTTGCGACCGGCTGCGTGCGACACAACGGTCGTGGTGCCAACACCGAGCATTTGCGTGAGGGCGAGCACGACGAAGCTCAGGTTTCCTGCGATGCCCACAGCTGCAACAGCAGAAGTGCCCAGCCGACCAACCCAGTACAGGTCCACGAGGAAGTAGAGCGTCTGGAATATCATCGTCACGAGCATGAAGCTCGCCGTCTTGACCAGATGGCGCGTGATCGGGCCAGATGTCATGTCATTCATATGCTGCCTTGCTAGATGGAAACGACGGCGAACGACAGTACGACGAGACTTGTCGCGAAGAGAGCGACGAAGTATGCCGTGACGACCGCGGCAGTTTTCCCGATCGTTATGAGCCACGAGTCGCCAAAGACGCGATGCAAAGCTAGCAAGCCGTAGACGGCGGCGTATACCAGGCCGAACGCGCCTGTGATACCTGCGACAACGTTCGATCTGAAGGGGATCGTTGCGAGCGCTGTGATCGCGAACGCGCCGTACCAGGCCGCGTGCAGATGCAGGGCTAGGTATAGATGCGCCGGGTAGCGCGGCATTTTGCGGCGCCAGGCGATGCTCGTGAGCAGGGCAAAGTATGGCAGCAAGACGAACATCGCCCTCGAGTACATCGTGTCGATTGCGCGGCTGAACTGCGCGTTGTTCACGATCGCACGTTCCATCTTCTCCTGGCCAAACAGGCGACTGGGAAGACCGCGCGCGATTACTGCACGCGCTTCCGTCGTGAGCGTCCTGCTGCCGTCGGCATTGGTTATGAACATCGCATCCAGCTCGCGCGCGGCGCGGTGCGTGATCGATTCGGCGAGCGCGTCGCTCAGGAAGTACGCGAGGCTGCAGATCAAGTAGAGTCGCAACGGTGACAACCAGCGCGCACGTCGGCCGGCGAGGAAGTCGAGCGTGAGGCGACCCGGCGCGAGAAACAGCGTCTTCAGCGACCGAGGAACTTTGCCCTCCCAGTGCGCCAATTCCTGAGTCGTATCCTCGAGGAACTCGCGCAGCGTCAGGTCTTCTTCGCGAGCGACCTTTCGCTGTCCGCAGTTGGCGCAGTACTCCCCGGCGAGCTCGGCGCCGCAATTCAAACAGGCGTTAGGCGCGCTCATCGTTCTTTCCTCGCAGATAGTTCGCGATCTCCGAGTACTGACGCGGTGGGTTGTACGTGCGCGGTTCGCTCACGAAATGCTCGGCCCAACCGAGCGGTGTACTGCGATGCACTTTGTCCTTGGCGCCGAGGTTCGCTCCGGCTTCCACGAGCACGCGCACCGCATCGAGCGAGCCCGAGCTGACCGCGTGGTGCAGCGGCGTTGCGTGCGCATAGAGATCCCGGCTCGGCGCGCTGACGTCGACGCCGTACGGAACGAGCCTAACGAGCCCGTCGGCCTTGCCGTTGAGCGCCGCGAGCGTGAGGGCGAACTGTTTGTCGCGCTGACTCGCCTTCTCGGCGAGCGCGCGGACGTCCTGCCAGCGGCCGATGCATAGCGCGGTGGCCAATGTCAGCTTGGCTCCGCGCTGCACGAAGTGTTCGGCGGCCGCTGTGTGTCCGTTCACGAGGGCGTTCTCGGGAGCTCCGTCCATGGAGGCACCGGCATCGACAAGGACGTCGATGAGCGGGAGCTGTACGCCGCAGCGATCGGCGACCCAGGACCAGGCGACGAGGCTCAGGGCATAGTCGAGCTGCTCCCGCAGAGAGTCGACATTCTCCCGCCTGGCCGCATCTATAATAGAGGCGGCTACCTGAGCGATGTTGGCGGGGAGGGTGTCGTTGCGTACCGGATCTTCCGCGACGAACCAGAGTAGGTACGGGTGCTTGAAGAAGCCGTCCAGCGCGCCGCCGACCTTGTCGCGCAGCCACGCGCCAGGGTGTTTGAGCCGCTCGTGCACGAGCCGGGGGTTCTCTCTCGTTAGGCGCTCCACGCGCGCGACGTCACCGGCGTCCATCGCGGCGACGGCGTCCCGGAAGAGGGCGTCCAGACTATTGGCGTCGTTCATGGCGCCAGCGGCCTTAGCCGGACGAGCGCGAGCGAATCGAGCCTGGTAGCCGTAATCGGGTCTTGCGAGTATGAGTTAAGGCCAAACCAACAACCAATAAATCGGCCGAGGAGTTACCAATGCGTCGCCAGTACGGAGTGTCTGGAATAGCCGTCATGCTTGCCTTCGCGGCAAGCGTCACCCAAGCGCAGGACGCCGCCAAGGCCGTCGCCGGAGGTGGCATCTCCGTGGCGGGTTGGATGGGAAAGATCGACCCCAAAGAAGAAGCGGCGGGGCAGGTGCTCAACAATGCAAAGCTCGCCAAAGAAGGGGACGCGCTCCACGTCATGACGGGGCCGGCCGTGACCTATTGGAACCCGGCGAACAAGGCGAGCGGCAACTATACGGTCAAGGCCACGTTCACGGAGCCGAAGTACATGTCCTTGAACAACCATCCGCATCCGTACGGGATCATGATCGCTGGGAACGACCTGGGAACGCCGCAGCAGAGTTTCCTCTACTGTGCGGCGTACGGCAACGGGAGCTTCATCGTGCGCGGGTTCGGTCCGGCGCCGTTCCAGATGAATGGCGGGCGTGGCGAAAGCAACGCGGCCGTACACAAAGCGGCGGGGCAGGGCGAGCCTGTGACGCAGGAGATCGCAGTTTCCGTGAAGGGCGACAAGGTGGAATGCGCGATCAACGGCACGGTGGTGGGGAGCTACGACAAGTCGGCGGTCGTCGGCGAGGGGAAGCTCAAGTCGACCGATGGCGTGTACGGCATCCGCTTCGCGCACAACACCGAAGGGCTGGTGACGGGCCTAACGATGACCAAGCAGTAGGGCCTCGACGGGTTCCCGCTCCGTAACTGCGTCGACTGCGGCACAAGTTAAGAAGCACAAGCGTTAGGCACCGTTTGCCGCTCTTGTTTCTTAACCCGTGCCGCAGTCGACGCTCTTTATTCGAACGGCTGCCCGAATGTGATCTTATTTGCCGGCTGACGGGCGCCGCGATCGCCGAAGGCCTCATGCGTTGCGTGCTCATTGTTCGGCATCGGGTACCGGCGCGGGAGCAGGGGCGGGGGCGGCGGCGG
>DATBKN010000483.1:0-2696 GCA_036555845.1 Gemmatimonadaceae bacterium
GCGACCCGTAGCACGCGCGAAGATCGACAGCGTGTCGCTGACAACGTCGTTGGTATCCGGCGAAGCGAACGTCACCGTGATGGCATCGGCGGGATCGAAAACGGTGATGTTCGCACTTCCGACCTTCTGCTCACTCGTCGCCTCGATGACCGCGGATCCTGCGCTCACTCCCGTGACTCGCCCGTTTGCCGAGACAGTCGCCACTGACGGCGCGCTCGACGTCCACGTGACCGGGCGATCCGTCGCAACGTTGCGGATCGCGTCCTCCAGGATCGTCGCGAGCTGCAGACTGTCACCAATTTTTACACTCGCCGCTGCTGGGATGAGCGTCACAGTTGCCACGGCGCCTGGCGGGCCGCTCACGCGCACCTCGGCCGACGCATACGATCCTTCGCTGATCGCATGCACGTTGGTAATTCCCGGAGACAATGCCGTCACAACACCGCTCGTCGAGACGGCCACCACCGACGTGTCCGAGCTAAGCCACGCGATGCTGCGTCCCTGCAGTTCACGACCAGTGGCATCGAGCGGCACGGCAATGAGCTGACGCGTCTCACCCGGCGCCAGCACGATACTCAAGGGACTGAGCGAAACGAGAGAGACCGGAACTGCAACGACGCGCATCACGACTTCACTCGAGTGTCCGGCGATTGTCGCGCCGATTCTGGTTTCGCCGACTGCCACCGCTCTCACGACGCCGCGCTGCGTCACGCTGGCCACCGATGGTGTCGAAGACGTCCAAACCGCGTCCCACACTTCAGCGGTTACATCAGCGCCACGACCATCTTTCGCCGAGAGCCGAGCTTGGAGGACCTCGCCGATGTTCATGCTGTCAGCTGGCAGCAGCAAACTCAGCCGCGCGATAGCGCCCGGTCCGGCTGCGTCGCCGCCGCCGCCACACGCAAGCGCAATCGCGATCACACAGACAAGACGCAATTGAGGGCGCGGGCTCTGGTTCCGCATAGTCATGAGCAATACGCGCCGGCCTCCGCGCTCGCTAGCGTACCTCTAGCCGCCGAGCCGTGGCGGGTGTGCTCCCGCGGAGCACGACAATGGCATCGTAGGCGTGCAGAAAGCGATCCTGGACCGGCGTCAGTGTCTGGGTGCGCCTGCGCAGATACTCGAGCCTAACGGCGCGCATGTCGAAGAGGGACCAGCCGCTATCGGCGACGGCCGGGCGCAACCAGGCGACGCTGTTGTCGTCCACTTCGGCGTCCCCCTGCCCGTCGTACTGCAAGCTCATGATGTTCATGCGCGTCGACTTGGATCCCGGTCCGCCAAGTATCAACACATTGAAGCTGCGCTCGCCGCGCGACTCGGCGATGATCGTTGCGGCAGTGCCGATATCGAGCGTGTGTGTGTAATTCCAGCCGCGCATCATGTGACTGCCGCCGAACTTGAAGAGCACGCGTGGCGTTAGGCCGGTGCGATCGGCCGCGGCCAAGTGTTTTGTGAGATTCTCGCGCAGGTAGCCGGATCGCATGAGGTTCGACTCGTACCCTCGGCCGCCGAGAAAGAGCCGATTGATCCGCGCCGTGCGCTCGAGCATGTCGATGATGGCCCTGGAGCGCACCGGCGGCTTGCTGCCTAACGCGGCGCGCAGCGCGGTGAAGATCGAATCCGGCGCCGACCAGGCGAAGAGCTTGGAGGGATCCGGCTGTCCCGGCCGACTCACGGCAGCGAAGCCGCTGTCGGCCAGCTCGCGCGCGCGGCGAACGGCGGCGCGCCCTGACGCCGGCGCCAACGCTTCCAACTCACGCAGGAACAGCCGATCGGCGGAGACGTCGTAGTCCAGTCCCCAGATCCGCATCGCCGGGATCGAACCCTGCGGTGTCATCGCCGATGACAGCAGCGCGCGCTCCTCCGCCAAGGTGTAGAACGGCACCGCGCTGAACCAGGACGCCATCAGCGTGTCGAGGCGTTCGCTCGCGCGTGGACCGCGTGCGATAGCGTCGAGGCGTTCGCCCTGGAGCGGACTCACCTCGATCGCAAATGTGTTGTATCCCGCTGGACGCAGCTCACTCAACAGCGCCTGCACGATCGTTGGTGTCTGCGCAACTCCGTGCTCTTCACCGACAAGGAAGAAACGAGCGTTCTTCCCTTCGTCCACGAGCAAGCGCCCGCCGCGGCCTTCCAGTCGTCCCCCGCTCAAGCTGATGGGATGGCGGTTCGCGATGAGCAGGCGTGTGAGCGCGCTGTCTTGTGCGTGGGCACGCGCGGGAGCGGCCACCAGAAGGACGAGGCAAATGGTCGTTCGAAGCGTCATGATCGCCCAAGGTAACGTTGCGCTGCACGGTGGATGTCAAAGAACTGTGGGACCGTCGACTTTCCCGCTGTTGTGATGAACTTTCGGGGGCCAGGGTTGCATGAGCGCTCGGATGCACGCACGACTCCTGCTCGGTGTGTCTATGGCGGCGATGGCCGCCTGCGGTGGAGCGGACTCCCAGGGTCCGCAGGAGCCTGCACGTACGAACGCGATCTTCGATCTCAAACCCGGCGATGGGATAAACATCACCGTCGGCGACTCGGTGCAATTGGGCCTAACGGTTCACGACGAGCACGGTGCGCCGGTTGTTCTCAACAAACCAGTCCTTCGATGGAGAGTCGCGCCGGCGATCGCCACGGTGGGCGGCGACGGGACGATGCGCGCGGCGGCTGCTGGCCACGGGTGGGTGGTCATCGACGTGAACGACATC
>DATBKN010000484.1:0-2998 GCA_036555845.1 Gemmatimonadaceae bacterium
CGAGGCGGGCAACACGTACACGATGCTGCGAAGGTATGCCGAGGCTGAGAAGTATCTGAGCCGGTGGGCAGCCCTTCAACGCGCGGACGTAAGTGTGGCGTACGTGCGCCTGATGCGCGGTGACGGAGTTGGGCCGACGCGGGCGTGGCTTCAGCAACAAGTAGGAAGCGACAGTGTGGTCAGACAGATCGCAGTCGCTGTTTTTAGTGTCGGAAACCGGAGGGCCGCCGCACTCGTTCGGAGCTTGTGCGGCGATTGCCGCGACGCGCTCACGACCGACCCGGGTTACGATCCAGGTCCGGTCGGGCGGTTTATGGGGAGGGCGCTGCTGCACAGCGTCATGTCGGAGCCTAAGCTGGCGCGCGTTTATTATGACTCGGCGTTGCGGCGGTTGACGGCTGCGAGCAATGACCAGGCCACGCCGGATTATCAACTGCTCGCCGAAGTGTACGCCGGCTTGGGGAAGAAAGAGGAGGCCGTGCGGTTCGCTGAACAAGCTGTAGCCGTTCGGACGGGAGACGCGTGGGCGATGGTTTTCGCGATGGAAACCTTGGCTGAGACCTATGCGAAAGTGGGGGACTACAACTCGGCACTAAAGCAACTTGATTGGCTGCTGAACAACCCTTCGTTCTTCTCACCTGGTCGATTGCGGGCCGATCCCCTCTGGGATCCGCTTCGCAGCGACCCGCGCTTCCTCCGGCTACTTGCGGTGAATCGAAACTAGTGTTGTTAGGCAGTCCCGCCGTCAATCTCGGTCGATCACACTGCGCCTAACCACGGATCGCTCCGTTCCGACTGTCGCCGTCGTTCGACGCGAACGTCGGTCAGAGCAGTAACGGCAGTACCGCAGAAGCACGAGTACGTCAAAGCGTGCCCTGCGGAGGGTGCATGGCGCGCGTGGCTGGGAAATTGATTTTGGCCGTTGATTCCTGATGCCGGCTTCTTAGCGGCCTTGCTTCCCCTCACCTTTCAGGATCCGCACGATCGCCACGATCGTGTTCCAGTTCCTGGTCGTCGCCGGCGCGCCGCAGAGCTTATCGATCTGCCCGAGATAGCCGATCGTCTTCATGTGCCGACGATATTCTCCGAAGACGAATCGCTTCTGCGACGCGATGATTCGCAACAACCACTGACCACTCTTCGGCAGCGTGATCGGCAGCGAATAGCGGACGCCGCCGGCCTTCGTCAGTACGCTCACGAAGCGAACAACATCAGGGCGTGACGGCTTACGGCCAAACGGATTCTCAGTCTCCAGACGAATGAGATCGCGCCCTTCGCATAACGCGACGTGCGTATCGAACGGCAGTTTCTTCAGCAGCGCCGTGCGAAACTGCGCTTTCGGCCCAGGCTTGCGCACGACAAACGTGCCGGCAGCGCCGACATTCACGATATCATAGGCGCTCAGCGCTTTGGCGAGAACGCTGGGGCGAAACGTCCGGTGCCCGCCAACGTTGACACCGCGCAAGAAAACGACGAGCGCCATGCAGTATTATGGCTATGCGCAGCACCGGATCACAGTAGATTGGAGCGGCCCAGCGGCGGCGGCGGAGCAATTTGCGAATCGTCCATGACTCGCGGGACGCGCTGATCCTCAACGAGCGCGCAATCGCCCTTCGCGCGATTGGCGCCGTGTTAGGCATCGCCGGGCTCGTAATGATGGTTGCGAGCGTATTGGCCAACGGCCTGTCGGTCGCGGCCTTGCTCATCGTCGGCGCGGTAATGGCTGCGCTGGGTGCGCTCATGGGGCTTCTCCCGGCGACGCATACATTCGCGTTCAGCAGGAGCGAGCGCCGCCTGATAGTCGTGCGTCAGCGGCTCGGCCGCGTTACTCGCGAAGAGTACCCGCTGCGCGACGTCGCGTCCGCCTTCGTTGACTCTTCAAAATCCAGCGACGGCGACACATGGCGCGTCGTCGTGCAACTCACCGATGGTCAAATCATCCCCGTCACGTCCTACTACACGAGCGGCTATGACGGCAAGAAGCTGGCGGCGGACAGGATCACGGAGTTTGTAAATGAAGCGAATAACCGAGATAGCGAGGCGCCTGCCACTCACACGCCAGCGCCGTACACGCCTACCCTAACGAGTCCACGCCAAACACGCGCCGCGCTCGCGTTCCTGGCACTCTTCGGCCTCGTATTCGGCGGCATCGGTGGCACGATCATGTGGCGCGAGCAGCAACGGCTCGCCACATGGCTCCCGGTCGAAGCCACAGTGCTGAACAAGAGTGTCGAGAGGCACTCCGACAGTGATGGCACGACGTACAGCCCGCTCGTTGTCTATCAATACAGTGTGAACGATCGGCAATACACGTCGAGCAGCGTGCTTCCAACCAAAGAGAGCCGCAGCGGCGGCTGGGCGAGCAAGATTGTCGACGAGTATGAGCCGAATCGGACCTACACGGCCTGGTACAACCCGGCAGACCCTGCGCAAGCATTCCTGCGCCGCTCGCGCAGCATCGTGGCGGCGATCTTCACTGCTGTCGGCGCATTGCTCGTTGTCGTGGCTCTGCTCGTCCACCGAAGAACGTCGCCCGGCGTATCGACAGCCGGAAACTAAGCCGCAGAGCCTCGCCGACTCGGTGAACAGCCGGATCGCAGAAGGCGATCCGTAGATCACCCAGAAGTCGACGGGCCGGCCGTGGGCAACTGGCTGGGATCGATGACGCTAGCGGCTGCCGAGCATGAATCCGACGAGAAAGCTTACGGTCGTGAACTCGTCGATGTCTCTCATCTTCGCTTCGAGCGTGAATCCACCAAAGCGAACGCCGCCACCGAGCCCAAAGCCGGCTTTGATTCCCGAGTCGTCGATGTCGCCCGGACCCGGCGTGTCCAACGTTAGGCTGCGGTAGTACAGTCCCACACCACCGAAGAGATACGGTTCGGTCGATGAGGTGCTACTGCGAAAGGGAATCTCCAGGTTGCCGCTCGCGCCCAGGAACCAGGCGCTTCCGTCAGCTGCGGAGTCATCGAGCGAGTGGTGCGCATAATAGGGATCC
>DATBKN010000485.1:0-2653 GCA_036555845.1 Gemmatimonadaceae bacterium
GCAGGCGGCGCGTATGCGCCGAGCGCCGGGACGGTCTACCCGACGCTCCAGCTGCTGGAAGATCTGGGTTACGCCTCAGTGGCGACGGAAGAAGGCGGGAAGAAGATCTATTCGATCACCGAGGAAGGCCGCAAACACCTCGCTGATCGGCGCACCCACGTCGATGACATCTTCGAGCGGCTCGCTCAATTTGGCGCGACCTTCCTGAGCGACACGATGGCGGATGTTCACCGGGCCTTCAAAGACGTCGCGCGAGCCACGTATGCACACGGTGGCCGTCACTTCCGCGACAACGATGTGATCAAGAGGGTGTCAGAGATCCTGAAGCAAGCTGCCAAGGATATCGAAGACGTGATCCACGAGGGCGCGGAGCCTCGCAAGGAGAAGGGTGGAGGCGAGGGAGTCGACCTATGAGGCACCTTCCCCCGACACTGGATCTCCTCCTATTCGTACCGCAGCGCCAGGATCGGATCGAGTCGCGCCGCGCGGCGCGCGGGCCAGACACCGAAGATCACGCCAACGCCAGCCGAAAAGCCGAAGGCCAGCAGCACCGAAGCCGGAGTCACCTGCGTGTTCCACTGCAGCGAGCTGTGAAAGATGTTGGCCACCTGGGCGCCGAGGAGCACGCCGATTAGGCCGCCTAACAAGCACAATACAACAGCTTCAATGAGGAATTGAAGCAAGATATTCAGCTTGGTAGCGCCTAACGCCTTGCGCACGCCGATCTCGCGCGTGCGCTCGGTGACGGAGACGAGCATGATATTCATGATGCCGATGCCACCCACGAGCAGAGAGACGGCGGCGATTCCGGCGAGCAGGTAGGTGAAGACCTGGGTCGTTTCCGAGAAGATGTTGAGAAAGTCGGCCTGATTGCGGATCTGGAAATCGTCAGGGCGGCCGGCGCGTAAGCGGTGTTCGCGTCGCAGCACCTTTTGTATGTCGGCCATCGCTTCGGGAATGCGATCCTCGCTCGCGGCGAGCACGCTGATCGAGCGCAGTCTGTCCGACCCGATCACGCGATAACGCGCGGTCTGCAGCGGGATGAGCAGCTGGTCGTCGGGATTCTGGAATGGCGACGACTGGCCCTTCGACTTGAGCACGCCGACGACGGTGAACTGGATGCCGCGGACTCGGATATTCTCACCGACCAAGGCCTCGGGAGCAGTCAGCCCGAGATTCTTAGGCACTTCCGGTCCCAGCACGGCGACGCGCGCCTTGCCGTTGTCCTCGGCCTCCGTGAACATGCGCCCTGCCATCAAGTCGTACTTTCGGACCGTCAGGTAATTCGCGGTGGTGCCGACGACTTGCGTGACCGTGTTCATGTTCTGGTACTGCACTTGAAGCTGCCGATTCATCTCCGGCTGCACAGCCGACAGCGAGGTCGCTCGCTCGATGAGCGCGTTCGCGTCCTTCATTAGCAGGCGGGCCCGGTCGTCGAAGGACGTGAAGCCACCGACGCCGCGCTGCTGGCCCGGCATGACAGTGAGCAGCGTCGTACCTAACGATTGAATCCGCTCATTCACTGCAGCCTGGGCACCCGTACCCAGCGCGATCATGGCGATCACCGCGGCAACGCCGATCACGATGCCAAGCATCGTGAGCACAGAGCGTAGCTTGTTCGCTCGCAGCGCCTGGAGCGCGACGGCGAAGACCTCGTACAACAGCATCGTTCTCTGACTTAACGGCCGCGTGGCTGCGCGCCACCAGGCACCGCGCCCGGCACGCCGCCGCCCGTCATGGAGCGCATGCGCTCATTCGCCTGGGCCCGCTGTGCCGCGGCCTGCGCCACCGAGAGCATAGCCACTTGCTCGCCCTCGTTGAGACCGCTCACGACTTCGGTGTAGTCCAGATTCGTCGCGCCGGTTCGGATGACGCGCGGTTTGAACTTTCCGCTCTCCAGGACGAAGACGAGCGCAGAGCGCGCGCGGCCGCGCATGCTCGAGAATTCGCCGGCTGTTACTGGCTGAGACGCGCCGCCGCTCTGCTGAGTCGTCGTTCGCGATCGTTGCGCGTTAGGCGTCGGTGTGGACGTTTGCGCGCTGCGCAGATCCGGCCGTCGGCCGGCCGTCGTATCGCGCCCCGCGCCAGCGACTCCGCGGCTTCCCTGACTTCCGCGCTCGCGCATCTGGCAGGCGCGTGCGACGCGGCCATCCACGCCTAACGTCTTGTAGATGGCTTCAGTCTCCGTGCGCATCTGCTGCATGTCGAGCTCGCCGGCGCGCATGCGTTGGAAGAGTGCCTGCAGCTTGCCTTGCGCGTCCGGGTGCTTGGCAAAGGCGTCGCGTACTTGCTTACACTGCTCGTCGGTGACTTCGGGCAGCTGCTGCTGGAAGCCTTGCGGCGAAACGAGAGCGACTTCTCCGCGCGATTCACGCGCTGTCATCCCCTTCGGTGCGCTCGCTGCGCCTGGGACCGTAGCGGCTCCTTGGCCTTTGCCGCCGCCAGCTGACGCGCCGTTGCTGAAAGCAGCCGCCATCTGGCGCTGTACCTCGGCCTGCACCGAGTCGGGGTTGAGCCCGAGCATCTCGGCCGTCGCCACGCCTTCGCGAACGTTGCGCACGGCATCGTTAGGTACCGCCAGGACGGCCTCGCGGCGATCTACGAGCACCGACGCTTCGCCGGTCATTCCCGGCTTGAGCAGTCCTTCGCGATT
>DATBKN010000486.1:0-6156 GCA_036555845.1 Gemmatimonadaceae bacterium
TCGTCGAGCGAATCGGCGCGCACGGCGCCGCGAGCCCCACGGAGCACAAGAAAGCGGTACGGCCTGTCGAACGGCGGAAGCTCCTCCTGCACGAGGTTGCGCGCCATCTTCTCAGGCAGCCGGAGGCGAGCGACACCTAACGCCTTGCCCTCGCGCTCTTCCACGTCGTACTGCACGTCGACGCGCATCCCGCGCAGCGTGATATGGTCCGGCAGCACATCCAGCGGCGCGCGGCTCGCCGCCGGTACCAGCGAATCGAGCTCCAATCGTAGCGGGGCCGATTCATAACCCGGGAGCGAACGCACTTCGGCGTCGGCAAGCGCACGCTCATACAGCGCCGCCAGCTCGGCTTCCCCCAGACGCGGGGTCGCCCCGCCAGACCGGCGGTAATACTCGCGGATCTTTTCGACCTGAGCGTGATGCCGCCGCACGGCGGGGTGCCGCGCCTCGCCGCGAGCCAGCGCGAGCGCCAGCGCCCTGTTCACGCTCGGCGCGAGATCGACCGACCACGCCGTGATGGGCTCCTCGTCGCGCTCGAGCTGAAATCCGAAAAACTCGAGCCCGCGCCTAACGAGCACCGCATCCCGGCCACGCCCGGTCTCGACGGCGACATCACCCTCCGTGCGTCGGGCGTACTTGCGAATCACGCCAATCGGGATCTGCGTGCCGTCGATCGACGCGCGCGGCACGCCGAAGCGATCGGCGAAGTAGCGCAGCTCGCCCGCGACGGCCCCCCAACTTCCTGCCACACTCGACTTCGAGACGCGCGCCTCCTGACCATCGGCCGTCTCTTCGTCGATCACGAGATCGAACGGCATGATGCGCGCAACGAGATCGATGTAGGCGCGGCGCATGTCCTCGCTAACAAGTGACAGATTGGTTGGCAGCTCGACGTCGAGACTGCGATAGATGCTCGCCATGGCGAGCGCTGCGTCTTCTATCGCTTTGATGAGCACGCCGCGCCTCTCAGCCCAGCGCGCGATCTTCTGCTCGTCGAACACGTGACGCGGCAGACCATACACTTCGCCCATCGATCCCGCTCGCTGATACGCCTCGGCGTACAAGTTGTAAGCCGTCAGGTGGTCGCTTCCCTGGACGAGCACGCCCTTGAGATCGCGATCCTCGCGCGTCATGCGGTGCAGCGATTCGATCCCCGCCATGATGGCCACAGCGGGCAGCAGCGCGTCATCGGCGTTGGCGACAAGCTCGGCCCATGCGCGCTCGGCGGGCACGGCTTCAACAGTCGCCCCATACTTCGTCAAACGACCATTGGCGACCAGTCCGCGCGCTTCGAGATGCGCCATGGCGCGGCGATATGCGATGCGATCCAACGGCACGGGCAGATCCAGCTCATCGGCAGGAACGCCTAACGCGGCGCAGGTGAGCGCGATCCGCTCCGAGTCGCCAGCGAGCTGAAACTCGGGCTCCGTCGGCTGCAGCCGATCGAAATCGATGTCGCGATCCGAGAGGATGTAGACGCGCCCGCCCCGCACGCGCCCGTGCACCCGTCCCGCCATCTGCAGGATCTCGTTGGAGCCAAGGTGCAGCTTGGTGAGGACGTTGCGCCCTTTGGTGACGACGTTTGTGAAGCGCGTATCATCGATCACCACTGTGTCCAGCCCCTTGATGTTGAGCGCGCTCTGCCCCGCTGCCGTCATCGCCAGAAAGTACGGCTTCGGGGCCCCGTCCCCGAGGAACGGGCGGATGACGCGAATGGGCTCGCCACCGTGGTAGAAAGCACTCGTTATGCGCGGGTAGCGACCCTCGACTGCCGACGAGACTTCTTCAACCGTCGCGCGCGTCGGGAGGAACATGGCGACGCCGCGACGATTCTTGGCGACTTGAGCGAGAAACCGATCGCTGAGAAAGCTCGCCGGCCGCTCGCGAATCACGCTGACGTTCGCGGCACGCGCCGGGTCGAACGCCGAGCTTTCGATGACCTCGGCGGAACCGAGGTAGCGGGCGTAAAAGCTCGGATCGACTGTCGCGGAGAGCCAGATGAAGCGGCAGCCGACGCGCTTGCCTAACGCAAGGCACAGCTCCAGCTCAGCCGAGGTCTGATGGATCTCATCGACGAGCAGCGTGTCGCCGCGAAGGATGTCGCCGTCCTGGAACCAGCGGCGGGCGATCCCTGTCGTGACAATGATGACGTTCCAGAATGGCGTCTCGGGTGTCGCCTCGCGCTCCCGATTCACGACGCCCACTCGCAGCGACTCCGTGCGGAGGATCGACTCGGCAATGGGACGGATCGCGAGCGTCTTGCCAGTCCCCGTCCCCGCCATGATGCCGAACCCTTTGCCTGACGCGGCCAGCTCGCGGACTTCGGCACCGTGCTCGCGTTCGAGCACCGTGTCGACGTGCAGTCCTAGCGCGATCTCGATCGTTTCACATGCCGCTCGCGTGGGAGCGATGACGATGACGCGGCCGGTCGGCGGCTCCGCCGCGACGAATGCCTCGTGGTCCGGCGGGAGCGCACGGTCGTGAACTTCGCGTAGCACCACCGGAAGGTGGCTACTCTGCGCGCGCGGCGACAGTCGCGCTAGCGATTGTCCGACGGGTCCGGCTTCTTGGGCTTCCCCTTGCCGCGCCTGTTGGTAGCGGCAGAGTCGGAGAAGATCACGCGCGCGTTAGGCGGTAGGTTGCGGATCGCGTTCGCGCAGTCCGTAGGGGCTGGTTGCCGGTTCGGCGGCACGCTGTCCAGCCAGATGCGGCACATGCCTGCCGGCGGCCGGTAACGCTGCGGAATCGCCTCCTGGCGACTACGCGGAGCAAATGACTGCGCCTGCGCCGCGGCGGTGTTTTGGAACGCCGCCAGGCCCAGACCCACAAAGGCTGCTATGAGAAGTCGTTTGAGAATCACAGGTTGTGTATGCATCGGTCGCTGGCTCACAGTGGCACAACCGGTGCCTTGCCAGAACGCGCCAGCGTCAGGCGCGCAAGCTTTTGACGTACAGCAAGTTGTACACGCTGGCAAGGGCCAGGGTTGCATCACCGTCACTGTGCGTGGACGCATGATGCCGGACACGTGGACAGACGAACTCTGCTTCAGTCCCCGAACGAGATGCCCACCTCCCGGGCAGTGCGGACGATGTCGTGCGTTGGGTCTACCCGCTTGGGCTGTGCGAGTGCTGTGACGATTGGGATCGTCACGATATGCGGAGTCTGCAGCGCGACCATTTCGCCCCACTTGCCATCCTCTACAGCTCGCGTCGCCGCACCGCCAAACCGCGTCGCAAGCAATCGATCGAAGCCGGTTGGCGCTCCGCCTCGCTGTAAGTGGCCAAGCACGAGAGACCGAGCTTCCTTGCCGGTACGTTGCTGGATGTGCCACGCAAGGCGCCCGCAGATCCCGCCGACGCGTATATCCTGGCCTGGAAGCGATTCGCCGAGCACCGATTCTACGCCGTCGACCGGGTGCGCTCCTTCAGCGATCACTACGATCGAGAATCGTCTTCCCCTCCTGTCCCGCTCGACGATCTTCTCGCACACCGAATCGATTTTGTAAGGGATCTCGGGGATCAGGATCACGTCCGCGGTTGCGGCGAGCCCCGCGTGCAGTGCGATGAATCCCGCGTGGCGCCCCATGACTTCCATCACGAGGACGCGATCGTGGCTTTCCGCGGTCGTGTGCAGCTTGTCGATCGCATCGATAGCTGTGCTGACCGCCGTATCGAAGCCAAACGTGTAGACGGTACCGGAAACATCGTTGTCGATCGTCTTCGGAACGCCGAGGATGCGCATTCCTTTCTCGAACAGGCGCTGGGCGATCGCCAGGGTTCCATCGCCGCCAATCGTGATGAGCGCGTCGATGCCGAGCTCACGCGCTCGTCCGAGCAATTCGTCCGAGCGGTCGATCGATGCGAAGGATCCGTCCGTCTGCCTAACGGGATAGTTGAAGGGGTTGCCGCGATTCGTCGTGCGCAGAATCGTACCGCCCATGTGAGCGATGCCGCGTACCGAGTCATGCGTGAGCGGGACGCATTCGTCTTCACCCAGCAAACCGCCGAAGCCGCGCTTGATCCCGAGCACCTCCCAGCCGCGTCCCAACGCGCTCAACACAGCGGCGCGAATGACGGCATTGAGGCCGGGCGCGTCACCGCCACCGGTCGAGATCGCGATCCGCATGCCGCCTAACGCGCGCTACTTGTCGGCATGCCCGGCGAGCAGACGCACGATTTCGCCCGGCTTCGCGTGCCGATGCAGCTTCGATTTCTCGAAGATCGGCTTGCCATCGACTGTGACTTCAAAGCGCCCACCGGAGCTAGGCAGCAGGCTGACGTCGGCGCTAACAAATGCTTTCCGAATCTCGGCCGCCAGACTGGTGGCCCGAGGCTCGTAGTTTCAAAGCGTACAGTATTCGATGCTGATCTTCATGGCGCGCTCGGGCAGTCGCAGCAGCAACTTAGTCAACGTGTGGACGGGACCGCCACGCCCGCCAGATTCGCCAACTGCCGCACGATCGTGTCCTGCCGCGCCACAATCAGGCGTAACGAGTCCATCTGGTCCGCGAGCACCCCATAGTCCTGCCGCATCGCGTTGACGGCCTCACCGAGGTCGTTCACCGATTGCATCACTTCGAGATCGCTGCGCGAAGGGACCGAGCACGCTGCGACAGCAGTCGCGCCGAGTGATAGCGTTAGGCAGCGGACCCACGATCGCGCGCGACGCATTGCGTTCTCTCCGGTGCAACAGAAGGAAACGAGGGGCGTTGAAAGGGTTGTCCGGCGGATCGTACGGGCGCGTATGTTGTCGCGCAACTCGGTTATGAGAGATGAAGCTCCGCGCCGGCATGTCGCTTGTGGAAGTGCTTCTGGTGCTTGTGATCGTGGGCCTGCTCACTACACTGGCGCTGCCGCCGTATGTCGCCGTGCGCGATCGAGCGTCGGTTAACTCCGCGGCCAGCGCCGCGGTTGCTGCGTTCGATGCGGCTCGTGCGCTGGCGCTCACTCGCGGACGGCACGCTGCCATCCGCATTGATACGCTGGTTGGTCGCATCGTCGTGCACAGCGGAGTCGATACCGTGCTGCGCGTGCCCCTCGGTACGTCGTGGGGTGTGCGCCTTTCGGCTAGCCGAGATTCCAGCGCGCTGGCGCCCGATGGCTTGGGCTACGGCGCGGCGAACCTGAGTCTGGTCATCATGCGCGGCGCCGCCGCCGATACCGTTATCGTGTCGCGCCTCGGACGCGTAACGCGTCGTTAGGTGCTCGTAACCCAGCCACTTGTGCCGCGATCACATCCGACACGCGCCCGGGCGTTTCCTCGGCGAGGACGTGACCCGCCTGCGGGACCACATCGACATTCACGTGCGGGATGAATGCAGCATGCTGCACCGCTTCGCGGTGCTTGATGACGCGGTCCCGTTCTCCCAGCATCACATGCGTCGGCGTGACGATGCGCTCCAACAGTTCCGCCGGACGCGGCTCCCAATTGTAGGCTTCGGCGTAGGCGAGCATCCCACGACGCCCACCTGGCATCAACGTGGGGTAGACATATTGCTGCAAATCGCCAGGCTCCGGGCGCGCCAACCGGCCGTACGCCATATAAAGCGCGGCGTATCCGATCATCCAGCTGAGCAGAGCAGGAACCAGTTCGGCGGCGCCCGCCGGCACGCGCGTAAACAGGGGCGCGTACGCCAGCCGCGAGAGTCCAACCGGATTGAGTAGAGTGAGCCAGGCAATGCGCTCGCGCGCATCGGCCGTCGTGTCCAGCGCCATGGCTCCACCTAACGAGTGACCCACGAGACCCGAGCGCGGAAGCTCGAGGGCATCGAGCACGCGGAGCACAAATCTGGTTGCCGCCGATGCCGCGTATTCCGCCGGCGACGCCGGCTTGTGGCTCAGCCCGTGGCCGCGCAGATCCACTGCAGTAGCACGGATACCGCGCTGCGCGAGGGCCGGCGCCAGGTGGCGAAAGTGGAAGGCGTTGCATCCCCAGCCGTGAAGCAATAACGCGTGCGCACCGGTATCGGCTGGCCCAACGACGCGATGTTCGACGATGCGAACGCGCTCGCCGTCGGCCAATGTGAGCCAGCGCGCGTTGGCGTCGGGGAATCCGGCCGGATACCAGGTGTCGGGTTTGCCGCGACGGGGGACGATGGATCCGGCCATAGTGCACGATCCTAACGAATCGCGGCGGCTCGTGCACGAGGGCACGGCC
>DATBKN010000487.1:0-1796 GCA_036555845.1 Gemmatimonadaceae bacterium
ACGACGCAACACCGCTACGAGCGCGCGCTGGAACTCGCCGCGCGGGATGGTTTGACGCTCGTCCCGCCGTACGACGATGCGACAATAATCGCGGGACAGGGGACCGTCGGTCTCGAGATCGCCGATGATCTCAGTGCGTTAGGCACCGTGCTCGTGCCGGTCGGTGGCGGTGGGCTGAGCGCCGGCGTCTGCGCGGCCATCAAGCTGCTGCGTCCCAAGGCGCGCGTCATCGGCGTCGAGCCCGAAGGCGCACCCAAGCTGGCGCGCGCGCTTCTTGCCAAAGAGCCTGTGACGCTGGACGGGACGAGCAGCATCGCCGACGGGCTGCTCGCCGTTCGCATCGGGACGCTCAACCTGGCGCACCACCTGGCTTACATCGACGAAGTCGTATCCATCTCCGACAGTGCCATCAAGGAAGCGATGCGCTTTTTACTCGATCGCGCGAAGCTCGTCGTTGAGCCGAGTGGTGCGATTACTGTCGCGGCGATGCTGACCGGCGCGGTGAAGCTCAAGGAGAATTCGGTGGCGATCCTGAGCGGAGGGAACATCGAATGGCAAGGGTTGAGGTCGCTGTTAGGCGATGACTAGATCGCGCATCCTCATCGCGGACGACGACGCCTCGATCGTGCAGACCATGACGTGGGTGCTCAAAGAGCACGGCTACGACGTCATGGCGGCACAGCGCGGCGCCGATGTCGTCCCGATGATGGAGGAGCGCGTCCCCGACCTCGTCCTGCTCGACGTCACGTTCCCTGACGCCGACGGCTATCAGATCCTCGAGCGCATCAAGGGTGACGACCGCTGGCGCGACGTACCGATCATGATGATCTCGTCGCTGCCGCCAGAGGAGGCGTCGGTTCGTACGTTAGGCCTCGGCGCGGCTGATTTCGTGCGCAAGCCGTTCCGCGTGAAGGAGCTGCTGGCGCGCATCCAGGCCCAGCTCCGCATGAGAGCGATACTGAGATCTGCGCATACGGCGCTGCACGAGCGCGAGATGGAGCTGAGCCGCGTGCGCGAGGAGGCTGAAAGCCGCCGCAAGCTCGTCGACATCTTGCACGACGTCACTGAAGATCTGTCGTCGGACGAGATCTACCACCTGCTTGCACGGCGAGTGGCGCGAGCGCTGGAGCTGACGCACTGCTCTGTCATACTCGCCAGGCAGGGAGATCGTCCGCGCGTGGTCGCGACGGCGTTCGAACGCGGAAATAACGGCACGCCGGCAGCCGCGATCGGTGTGGGCGGTATTGGCGCCGTCGCCGGTACAAACGGGAGTGACGAACTGAGTGTGGACCTCGAGCTGTATCCAGAGATTCGTACGGCGCTCGAAGAGGGAAGGCCCGTTCTCGTCGAGAACGTGATGACGAGTCCGTTGTACGCCGAGGTGCGCGATCGCTGGCGGCGCGAATCGACCGCCATAACGACGCGCTCGGTCGTGGCGCTGCCGTTCGCGCTCGATGCGACACAGGCTGGAGTCTTCTTTCTGCGGCGAAGCGTGCACGAGCCGCCGCTCACGCCCGGGGACGTCGAGTTCGCGGACACAGTGATCAAGGCAGCTGTCAGCTCGATTCAGCGCGCGAAGCTGATCGAGTCGACCATGGCGGACAATCGCCGCCTGGAGGTCCTCGCCGCGACTGACCCATTGACCGATGTGCTCAACCGCCGAGCGTTGACCGACCGCTTGTTAGGCGAGATGGAGCGTGTGCGGCGTTACGAGACGACTGTTTCGATCCTGCTCATCGACCTGGATTTCTTCAAGCGCGTCAATGATACGCACGGTCACCTGGTCGGCGACGACG
>DATBKN010000488.1:0-4709 GCA_036555845.1 Gemmatimonadaceae bacterium
GCTTCGTGACCCCGGCGGCGTCCGGTACTTCGACGTGCACGACGAGCCCGCCTTCCAGGCGCGAACGCATGCGATCGGCGAGCGCGCCTAACGTTGCGGGCTCGCGCTGCGCCGCGAAGACCAGTTGCGCTCCGCGTGTGACGAGCGCGTTGAACAGGTGGAACAGCTCGTCCTGCGTCAGTTCTTTGTCGGCGACGGCCTCCAGGCCGTCGAGCACGAAGACGTCGCAAGAGCGATACTTGGCGCGCCAGCGCTCGATCGTCCCCTGCTGGACGGCGGCGATCAGCTCTTCCACGAATGCGTCGCCGGTCGTACACGCAACGCGAACGACGCGGCCGTTGCGCTGCTTGAGCGCGTTGGCGATGGCGTGCACGAGGTGACTCTTCCCGGCGCCCGTGGGCCCAACGACAACGAGCGGGTTGTACCGCGCGCCCGGATGCTCGATGATCTCGCGAGCGGCGAGGAGCGCCACTTCGTTCTGCGCGGTCTGCCGCAACGACTCGAAACTGAGTTTCTCGTCAGGCGCTGGCAGCGTCGCTTGACTCGACTGCTCGGCGGCAACGAACGCTTCGGCGTCTGCGACACGTTCCGGATCGCGGAAGATGGCGAGCCCCGCGTGTGCTGGATTGATGCGGACGGCTTCAGCTTCGAGCGAGCGCAAGTGCTCGACAGTGGCTGCAAAGCGGGCATCGAGCGCCTCGAGGTCCGTTGGCATTTCAGCGGCTGCGAGCGCCTTTTCGAGTATCGTCGCGCGGAATCCCTGCCGAGTCCAATGATTGATCCGCTCCGATAGTTTCGCGCGCCAGCCTTCCACGTGTTGTGCAACCGCGACGGCGACATCGCTCAGGAAGCTCTCGAACTCGTTAGGGAGTCCGTTGTTGTTCGCATTGCCCAACATGGTGCGCGCTTCCTCGACGCCGATCGGAGCGTCGAGGATCGCCTGCTGCGCGATGAGCCGGTTGAGCGTCCCTTGCAGCTCGCGCACATTGGCCGCACTGACCTTCGCGACTTCTTCGAGCACGCCTGGAGGAAAACTCGCGCCGCGTTCCTGGCATTTGTGCCGCAGAATCGCCACCCGCGTTTCGTAATCCGGCGCGCCAATGTCCACGATCAAACCGCCGGACAGCCGCGTGACGAGGCGCTCGTCGACGTCAGCAATCTCACTTGGCGGCCGGTCGCTCGTCATTACGACCTGACGTCCGCTCGCCTGCAGTGCGTTGAGCACGCGCAGCATTTCGCTCTGCGTCTCCGGCTTGCCCGTCAGGAACTGGACGTCGTCGAGCAAGAGCACGCCGATGCTCTGGTAGCGGCGCTTGAACGCTTCCGCCTGCCCCGACGCAATGGCGCCGTGCAATTGGTCCACGAAGTCGTCCAGCGTCGCATACTCGACGACGAGATCAGGGTGCAGGTGCTTCACCTGCGTGCCTAACGCGCCGAGCAGGTGCGTCTTACCGAGGCCCGACGAGCTGTAAATGAAGAGCGGGTTGTAGACGACGCCCGGCGTATCCGCCACGGCGCGCACGGCGGATACGGCGAGGCGGTTCGCGGCGCCGACGACGAAGTTGTCGAAGCGGAAGCGGCCGTCGATCATTCGTCACCCATCCCCGCGGCGACTGGCGCGCTGAGTCGGCCGAGCACGAGCTCGGCGGCAGCACGCAGCGTTTCGAAGACGCCAGGGCCGCGCAGCGCGTCGGCCGCGAAGCTCGGGACAGCGCGGAAGTTCAGCGTCTCGTCGAGCAGCGCGGTGGAGGTGATGAGGTCGCGCGGCAGATCCTGCTTGTTGTACTGCATAACGAGCGGGAACTCGCGTGGATCGATGCCCTGCTCGGCCAGGTACTCGTGCAGGTCGCGCAGACTCTCCACGTTCTCGTCCATCTGCCGGCGCTGACTATCGGCGACAAAGATCACGCCGTCGGCGCCCTGCAGCACGAGACGCCGCGTGGCTCTGTAATAGACCTGGCCGGGAACCGTGTACAGCTGGAATCGCGTGGAGAAGCCGGAGATCGTCCCCAGTTCCAGCGGCAGGAAGTCGAAGAAGAGCGTGCGCTCGGTCTGCGTGGCGAGCGACACCATCGTGCCGCGTCGATTGCTCGGCACGCGATCGTAGATGTACTGCAGATTGGTCGTCTTGCCGGACCTGCCTGGTCCGACGTAGACGATCTTGCAGACGATCTCGCGCGCGGAGTAGTTGACGACTGGCATAGGCGTTAGGCGCGGCCGAAGAGCACGGCCAGGTTGCGCGAGAGATCGCGCTCGAAATCGGCGTCCAGCGGCGGCCGTGTTGCTTGCGCGTCCGGGGATGCGCTGCCGGCCGCGGCCACCATGTCGCCGAAGCAGACGCGCACGTGGCCTAACGAGGATTCTTCGTCGAACACGGCGAGGACAACCAGCACGCGCCCCTGCGCGACGAGCGGCGACAGAAAGAGCTGCGATGCAGCTCCGCGGTAGTGTAGCGCGCCGTACGGTGCATCCTGCGCCATGCGGCCGAGCTCAGTCGCCGTGGCATGAATCCCAGCCGCCAACGCGCAGGCGGACATCACGTCCACCGACTTCGTGAAGCCATGCGCTGCCAGGACCCGCCCGCTCGGCTCCAGCACCAGCGCGCAACGCACGCCCGCGTCGCGGACGAAGCGCGCCAGCGGCGTCGCCAGCCACGGCTCGACGGCGCGCGTCATCACGCAGCCTCCGCCGCCGCTGTGGCGGCGCGGGCCAGAACGAGGCGCAGAGCGCCCGTGTTGGCATCGCCATCGGCCAGGATGATGAGTACCAGTGCGCCAGCGTCGCGGCCCGCTCGGGCGACGACGACCTGCCCGCCTTCGGCTTCTACGTGCATGATGCTCGACGCGCCGAAGCCTGCCCGCTCGCTCGCCAAGCGCGCGCTGCGATAGAGCCGGCAGCCTAACGCGGTGAGCGTTTCCGCATCCACGTCCGTTTGCGAGATCGCGTGCACCGGCACACCGTCGTCTTCGGCGGCCAGCACGACGGCGCGCACGCCGCGTGTGCGGGCGACGGGATCGAGCACCGCGTCGAGCGGCGCGATCATACGGTCGCCTCGAAGAACGACACGGCGCGCTGGCGAGCGCGCTGCAGATGCCGCCGAAAAAGGCCCGGCGCGGTACCGGGGCCAGCTGCAACGAGTGTTACTGCCCCGTTAGGCGCTGGCGCCAGGCCCACGGCCGCACTCGCGGCATCGATGCTCAGGGCACGCCATGCGCCCAACCCGAGCCGCGCCAGCGCCTGTTCGGCCTCCGCGCGCACTCCCGTAAGCTCTGCGCCAACACTTGCTGATACATCCGCACCCGACTCGTCGCGCAACTCCCCCGCCAGCACGAGCCCATTCGCGTCGATGAGCAACTCGCCTAACGGCTCGGCGACGGCATACGTGACGCGCGACGGCGCTGGCGCCGGCGTCGCCCCGTTCGAATGGCTCTCCGGCACGCGCATGGCGTGCAGCCGATCGAGTGCCATGCGAATGCCCGCGTCGTGCGGCGCGCGATCGGCGGCGTCGCGCAGATGACGCTCTGCGGTGGACAGATCGCCGCGCTGAAACGCGAGGAATCCGAGACCCCGCAGGGCTCCGACGTGACCGGCAGCAATCTTGAGCGCCATCTCCCACTCGTCCTTCGCTCGTTCACGCTCGCCCATGTCGACGTAGATGCGCGCCGCCACGTCATGCGCGTCCGCGTTGTACGCGTGGCGCTCCAAGCCGCGCAACACAACACGCAGCGCGACGTCTGCCTGCCCGCCACGGCGCAGCGCGTCGGCGAGCGGCACGAATGCGAGGCTCGCCGGATCGCTGGCCAGCGCGTCGCTGAGACGGCGGATCTCGTCAGACATCGGCGAGCTCCTCGAGCACCTTGTCCAGCCGCGAGGCAAGGTCCGCAGCTTCGCGCACGCGCTCGCCTTCTCCGTTTGCGGCACCGGGGTGCTTCGCGAGATAACGCTGCCACGCTTCGACGGCGTCTCGTAAGGCACCGCGCCGTGCGGCGAAGCGTCCTCGCTCAACCAGTGGGAGAGCGGACGCCGGATCGATCTCCTGGGCGCGGCGCAATTCCTCTTCGGCCTCGGCGTCGCGCCGTTCCTCGAGCAACACACGGGCGAGGACGAGTCGCGTTTCCAGGGAGCGTGGCGCGTCGGCCGCAGCGCGCGTGGCCAGACGCAGCGCGTCGGGGAGGCGCCGTTCGCGCAGCGCCTGTCGCGCAGCGGCGAGCGTGTCGCCGTCGGAGGGAGAATCCGGCGTACCCGCGTTCAGTACGCGTGGCCGCTCGCGCAGCTCGATGACGCCGGTGGAGAGAAGGCCGTATGCTATCCGCGCGACGTCGAAATCGCTCGTACCTAAGGCCGTCGCGATCGTTCGCAGATCGGCGCGGCCGTCGATCATGGACAGCACTTCCCACTCGTGCGGCAGCAGATCCAGGAGCGACGGATGCGTCTCGTCGATCGCGGCCAGCGCCGGAATCATGTCCAGATGCGGGATCTTGTGCGCGATGCGCGCCCACTCGTCGATGCGCCGCGCGCCTTCCATCAGCAGCGACTCGGTCGAGATGCTGGTCAGCGCGTCGGCCGGAATTTCGCCTAACTGTCCCTCGCTGAAGGAAAAATGCCCTTCGCGCCAGGACATCAGCTCGAAGATCACGGCTTCGACCTGCAGGCGTACCTGCCGTTCCAGCTCCTTCGTCGTGAGTGCGCCGATGGAGACCAGGATTTCG
>DATBKN010000489.1:0-11200 GCA_036555845.1 Gemmatimonadaceae bacterium
GTCCGCCGTGCGCACTTTTTCTACCCGCACGCCGGCTGGTGTTTTGTCCGGCGCGCTCTGTTGATAGAAGGCGCCCCCTTTGCGCGTGATGCCATCTGGATAGCGCTTGAGCACGAGCGGGCGGTCCTTCACGAGCGGCAAGATCACGGGCGCGACCGCGGCGTAGTAGCGCAGCACGTGGCCCTTCGTTAGGCGCGCTTTCGGAAAATACACCTTACCGAGGTTCGTCACGTCCAGCTTGGTGCGCGTCCCTGTCACGATGCGGCCGGCGCCGTTCTCGCCCTCGAGTTGCTCCAGCTGTGCCGTCACGCTTTGCCTGGTTTTACGCGTGCCGTCGGACGCTTTGCGCTTCGTCGCCGGCGTTCGCGGCGCTCGCTTTTGCATGCTCGTTGGCTCCCGGCCCACGTCGGCAGCGTCCTTGTCGTCGCGTACACCCATGAAGACCGGGTGTCGCAGCTTGCCATCAGCGGTCCATTCGGTGAAGCGCACGACGACGACAAGCGATGGCTGCGTCCAGTGCGCCTCCTCATTTGTGCGCGGCGGCGCGGCGAACGGTGATGTGCGCCGCTGGATTCGCGTTAGGCGCTGCTCGAGATCTTTCAGCACCTCGCGCGTGAAGCCCGTGCCAGTGTGGCCCGCATACAGCAGCTCGCCGTCCTGCCAGTACCCCAGCAGCAACGCCCCCAGGTGCTCACGCGATCGGCGCGGCTCGGTCCAGCCACCGACGACGAACTCCTGCTCGTTGACGACCTTGAGCTTGAGCCAGTCGCGTGTGCGGACGCCGGGTCTGTACGGAGCGTCGACGCGCTTGGCGATGATTCCTTCCCAGCCACGCTTCGCCGCGCGTTCGAGCATTTTAGCGCCGTCTCCTTCGGCCGTTTCCGCCAGTCGCACGCCGCCAACGTGAGACTTGCCCAGCAGGCGCTGGAGCCTAACGCGGCGCGACGACCACGGCTCGGCGATGACGCGCTCGTTGCCGTCCACGAGGACGTCGAACGCGACGAGATCGACCGGTGTGCTGTTCGCATAGCTAGCCACGGCTTTCAGGTCGCCGACATGCCAGCGTGCCTGAAGCGCCTGAAAGGGGCTCGTGCCGTTTGTGCTGCGCCGGCGCACGACGATCTCACCGTCCAGCACGAACGACTTCCGCCGCCGCCGCGCGAGGTCGCGCAGGGCGTGCACAACTTCCGGAAATTGTGCAGCGCGATCGATGCCGTTGCGCGTGAGCAGGCGCACTTCGTCGCGCGTGCCATACGCGATCACGCGCATCCCATCGTATTTCGGCTCGAAGGTCCAGGCACTTCCCACGGGTACCTCGCTCGCAGTCCCCGCGAGCATTGGCTCGATAGTGCGGAACGCGGCAGTCTGACTGGGCGACACTTACACGTTAGGCTGTGCGCCGCTTTCGTGTCGCGGCTTTTGCCTTCGGCGCACCATTCTTCGATTTCGCCGCACCATTCTTCTTCGCTGCGCGGCCCTCACGCAGGCTCGCCTCCAACTTCTGCATCAGATCGAGCACCTTGCCGTCGCCCCATTCCGGCTTCCCAGACGGTAGGTCCGCTTTCTTCCCCTTCGATTTGGCGTCGATGATGCGAAGCAGATTGGCGCGGTATTGATCCACGTATTTCTCCGGCTCGAATGCACCATGCAGCGCGTCGACGAGCTTGAGCGCCAAGTCGATTTCCTTCTCTTTCGCCTCGCTCGCAGCCGGAAAGTTGTACTCCGATGCGGGGACGATCTCATTCGCGAAGCGCATGATCTCGAGCACGAGCGCGTCGCCAGTCACGTGCAGCCCGGTAAGGTGCTGTTTCTGCCGCAGGATGATCGTTCCAATGCCGACGACGTTTTCCTTGCGCATCGCTTCGCGCAGAACGGCGTACGCCTTGGTTCCGCCCTTGGCCGGGACGATGAAGTACGGCGTCTCGAAATAGCGCGGATCGATTTCGTCGGCGTCGACGAAATCGGTGATCTCGATGCTCTCGCTTCGTTCGACGGCCGCCGCTTTGAAGTCGGCGTCTGTCAGAACGACGAACTCGCCTTTTTCTTGTTCGTAACCCTTCACGATGTCTGACCAGGGCACCTCTTTCCCGTTGTCCGAACGGACGCGTTCGTACTTCACCGGCGTGTTGTCTTTCTTGTGTAGCAAGCGGAACGAGATATGGTCGTCGCGCACGGCCGCGCGTAATTCGACCGGGACATTGACGAGTCCGAATGCGATGGAGCCTTTCCAGATCGCAGCCATAGTGATTTGCAATCGGAGCGAGAGCCATGCCACGCTCCGTGGCTCAGTCTGGTTTCGACAAGATCAAAGTCAAGAGCAGATCAAAAGCTGAATCGTGGATCACGCGGATCTGAACGGCGATTGCGCGGATCGTTCCGCGGTTTCCGCTGACCGTCTCCAAGCGGCAGATTCTCGGGTAAAAGCAACTGCAGGAGCCTAACGCAGAGGGCGCAGGGGACACCCGTTTGTCCCCACTCGAGGAACGCGGAGGCACCACAAAACACTAGTCAAGTGTCGTGACGCGACGATCTCAGACGCAGGGGCAGTTGACCAAGCAGTGGGCGGTCCTCCGCGTCCTCGGGCGGCGGGGCTGGGGTGACTCTGCGTTCTCCGCGTTAAGCTTTAGCAGTTGTCGTTAGGTTAGTCCGCGATGTCGCTTTCTTCTTCGGGTGGAGCGGAGGGTCGACGGTTGTGCGCGTTCATCGCCGCAACGATCCCATCACGAATCCAGATTTCGATCGCGTCGGTGAGTTTTGGCAAGAGCTCGTCCACGACTGCGAGCTCGCTCTTGCCGAATCGCCCGAGCACGAAATCTGACAAATCCTCGTATTGGCGTTCGGCCTCTTGCGGCCCGATCCCGATGCGCAGACGAGCGTACTCACGACTGCCTAACGCGGCCTCGATGCTCTTGAGGCCGTTATGCCCGCCGGCACTCCCCTGCGCGCGCAGGCGATAACGCCCGAGCGGCAGCGCCACATCGTCGACGACGACCAGGAGATCGTTCGCTGCGGACCACGATTCGCGCCGCTGATACGGCCGCAACACCTCGCCGCTCAGATTCATGTACGTCTGCGGCTTCACCAGTCGCACGCGCGTAGGCCCAAGCCGCGCGTCGGTGACGCGCGACTCGCCATCACGGCGCCAATCCTCCGTGTGCCAGGTTCCGGCGACGTGGTCAAGCAACAGCCAGGCGACATTGTGTCGCGTCTTTTCGTACTCGCGCCCGGGATTCCCAAGCCCGATGACGAGCTTCACGTGCTAGCTCGGTGCGAAGAGCCGAGAAGGTCCTACTTCTTTTCCTTCTCTTTCTCCGGCTCGCCCTCTCCCTCCTCATCCTCACCCTTCGGCTTGCGAATGAGCTCCGGCTCCGTCGGCTCCACCGTTTCGGCCGCCGCCACAGGCGTCGGCTCTTCGATCGCGCGCGGTGCAGAGACGGTCGCGATCGTCGAGCTGTCATCATCCATGACTTCGACGCCGGGAGGGATCGTGAGATCGCTCACGTGGATCGAGTGGCCGATGTTGAGCTCCAAGACGTCGACTTCGAACCGGGCGGGAATCTGCGCCGGGTCGACGCGCACGCGCAGCTCGCGCATGACCTGATCGAGGATGCCGCCGGAAGTGCGCACACCGGCAGGGACTCCCTGGAGCACGATCGGGATCCTCACTTCGACTTTCTCGCCGGCGATCAGTTCCTGCAAATCGACGTGGATGATGTCGCGCCGGAGCGGATGCCGCTGGATCTGCCGGATGAGCGTGCGCGCCGTGCTGCCATCGATCGTTAGGTCGATGACGGTGTTTTCGGCGGAGATGTGCTCCAGCAGTCGCAGCAGCTCACGCGCGCTGATCGACAGCGCCTGCGGCTGCCGCATGCGACCGTAGATCACGCCGGGAATACGCCCTTCTCGGCGCAGGGAACGCGCGACGCCTTTGCCGGTGTCGCTGCGCGTGGTTGCGGATAGAGATGCAGTTGCCATGCGTTAGGACTCGAAGAGAGAGCTGACGGATTCGTGGTAGTGTGTAAAGCGGATCGCCTTCGCCAGCAGATCGGCGACCGAAAGGATCGTTAGGGTACTGAATTGCTGCCGTTCGCTGATCTTGATTGAATTCGTGACGACGACTTCTTTGATCGGGGCCGACGTTAGGCGATCGACCGCGGGGCCCGAGAGCAAGGCGTGCGTGGCGCAGACATAGATGTCTTTCGCACCCAGCGTCTTCAACACCCGCGCGGCTTCGGTCACACTCCCTGCCGTGTCGATCATGTCGTCGGGGATCAGACAATCGTGCCCTTCGACCTCGCCGACGACGTTGAGCACTTCGGCCACGTTAGGCGAGGGGCGCCGCTTGTCGATGATGGCGAGCGAGCCGTTCAAACGCTTGGCAAACCCGCGCGCCATCTTCGCCGAGCCGACGTCCGGCGCCACGATGACGGGGTCGACGAGCTGCTTGCGACGGAAGTGCGAAACGAGGACCGGCGCCGCATACAGGTGGTCCACTGGCTTGTCGAAGAACCCCTGCAGCTGATGCGAGTGGAAGTCGAGGCCAAGAACGCGGTCCGCGCCGGCCGTCTCGATCAGATTCGCCATGAGCTTGGCCCCGATCGAAACGCGCGGCTGGTCCTTGCGATCCTGTCGCGCATAGCCCGTGTACGGCAGAACAACCGTTATGCGGTCGGCCGACGCGCGCTTGGCGGCGTCGATCAACAGCAGGAGTTCCAGAATGTTTTCAGCCGGTGGATTGGTCGGCTGGACGATGAAGACGTCGGCGCCGCGGATATTCTCGTCGATGCGCACGAAAATTTCGCCGTCGGCAAACCGCGTGAGGGTGACCTTGCAAAGCTCCACGCCGAGCAGCTCGGCGATTTCAAGCGCCAATGCGCGATTCGCGGTCCCGGAGATCAGGCGAAACCCACGCGAAACAGCCGCCGGTTGCACCGACTCTGGTTGCGCGAGGTACAAGCCCGCGCCTGAAGTCTCGTTCATGGTCGCGGCGGAGAGTTGAAGGTGGCTGTTGGCGGATGCACGTCAGTCGTCGCAAGTGTCCGTGTCGTCGGCGATTGCCCCCGGTGGATTCGAACCACCATTCTCGGATCCAAAGTCCGATGTCCTGCCATTGGACGAGGGGGCAGCTGACTGCCACGCGGAGCCCCCAAACCTAGTCGATTGGCTGAACCGGCTCAACGCGCGACGCGCTGCGTGTCGCGCTGAGTTGCACACCCGCCGGGGGGGTCGGAAGCTCGGCATTCGCAAACAATCCGGTCGCCAAGACGGCGAACACGGCGGCTCCCGAGCCGCTCAGCCGTGTGAAGCTGCCTGGATCGATATCGGAGGCCAGGGTGGACAGATAGCGCCAGGTGCTCTCGACGCCAGGACACCGACGAAAGACGACGTCTTCGAAGTCGTTATGTGCGAGATGGCGCACGTCGTTCCAGGACAGCACCGCGGGGATCGCGTTCACGGCATCGGTGGGAGCGATTTCGCGATTTGACCAGCTGCGATCCGAGTCCAGCCAGGTATAGGCGTCGGCCGTCGCCACACCAGCGGATGGAATCGCGATCAGGCAGACACGATCCGGCAGCGCGGGGAGCGGGTGCCATTCATCGCCGCGTCCCC
Source organism: Gemmatimonadaceae bacterium (assembly GCA_036555845.1). Taxonomy (GTDB): domain Bacteria; phylum Gemmatimonadota; class Gemmatimonadetes; order Gemmatimonadales; family Gemmatimonadaceae; genus DASYRX01. The sequence goes on from DATBKN010000489.1 coordinate 5,611, forward strand.
ACGCCAGCGCCAATGGCGTGCGGTCCTGCGTCAGGAAAGGGACGTCGGCACCTAACGAGCGCGCCAGATCCTGCAGGCGCTCGTTCGGCAGGGGGCGCGCGTTCAGCTGGTTCAAAATGCGCAAGACGGCGCCGGCATCGGCGCTGCCGCCGCCCAGGCCGGCGCTCACCGGAATGTGCTTCTCCAACTCGATCGCGAAGCCCCCCGGCCAACGCGCCTCACCGGCGTAAGCCAGCGCGGCGCGCCAGGCCAGGTTCTCGGCGACCGACCCAAGTCCGCGGCGCGGCAGCGCCGGTCCGCTGCAGTCCAGCGTGCGCGACGTCGGCGTTAGGCGAACCGACACGACGTCCGCCAGGCCGATGCGGCAGAAGAGCGTTTCGATGTGGTGGTAGCCGGACGCTTCTCGCCCGGTGACGCGCAAATAAAGATTGACCTTGGCCTGCGCGCGGACGGCCGCGGCAGCCATCGTTAGGTCTCTTGCGCTGCCGGTCGCCCGACCTCGCGGAACGATAAGCCCATGCGTACGAAGTAGACCGCCCCCAGCACCGTGATCGGAATGAAGGACAGGAGATGGAAGCCGATCGCCCAGCTCACCGCCAGATCGCGCGAGACGCCGTAGATCGCGAGCCCTTCCGTCCCGAAGAACTCGAAGATGCCGAAGAACCCTGGCGCCGCAGGCGCCGCGACACCGATCGCGATGAGACTCTGGACGAAGAGGGCGGCGCTGTATGGTGCGTTGATACCGACGGCCTTCATGCCGATCCAGAACGCGGCGCCGGAAATGAGCCAGTGCACCGTCGTCCAGAACAGCACGCGCACCATCAGCGCAGGGCGACGCAGCACGGCCAGTCCATCGGCGAATGAGTGCAAGAGTCGCGAAAGCCGTTCGACAAAGTGCGGCGCCACCTTCGACACGATACGCTCGAAGGCGCTCACGAATTGCTGCGGAAAGACCGCCAGTAGAAAGAGCATAACGAGCGCTGCCGCGGCGATAGCGGTCGCCACGTACACGTAGCGTCCGATTGGTTGACCCGCGATCACGGTGTCGCGCGGAAACGCAGGGTCCAGCATCGAGATGATCAACAAGGCGATGATGAGGATCGCGTCCAACACGCGGTCGATCGCGAGCGATGCGATGGCGGCCGGGAAGCGAACTACGGGTTCCTCACGCGACACCGCGAAGGCACGCGCGATCTCGCCAGCGCGCGCGGGAACCACATTGTTCACCATCATCCCGATCGCCGTCGCGCGCCACAGCGGCCCAAATGGCAGCCGCTCTTTCACCGGCCAGAGGATGTACCGCCAGCGCAAAGCGCGAAGCGGATAGATCGTCGTTGCCACGAGCGTCGCCAACACGAACAAAGCGACGTTCGATCGACGCAGGACCTGCGCAACTTGCGACAGTTCCACGCCGCGCAGCGCCCACCAGAGCAGCAAGACGCTTATCACGATGCCCAACGCACCGCGCCAATTCAGTTTCATAGCGCGGAAAATAACTGCCTAACGATCATTCGCGACGGGCAAGTTCGAGCAGATCGAACAATTCCGCGAGCGCGGCAGTGTCTGGACCGCCTCCGCTCTTGCTGGCGCGTTGCATCTCATCACGCACGGCGATCGCGCGCTCCAACGCAGCGCGTCCGCGGTACAGCAACGACTCGATGGGGACGATGTCGTCGTCGCCGATGCTCGCAGGCTCGCTGAGGGGTGCCTGCGAAAGGGGCTGAAACCCCGCGATACCCGTTTGCAGCAGCGCGCGCAGCTCCTTTCCGGTCGGCGTAATGGACGGCCGCCGCGGCGGGACTGTCGATGCTGGCATCGACGGCGCGACCGGGCGATGGGCAGCCTCGGGCGGCGCCGCCGAAGCGGCAGCCGACGAAGGCGGCGTCGTGAACGATCGCGTCAGCGACGACAACGCCTGTGCCAGCTCACCATTCGCCGGTGCGAGGAGGAGCTGGGCTGCGGCCTCCAGGGCACTGAGGCGTCGCGGAGCCAGGATGGACGGCGCCATCGCCGCCTCTCCGAAGAATGCCTCGGCGGCACTCTCTCCGAGCGTCGCGGCCGTCTGCTCCAGCTGGCGTAGCGTGCTGCGCAGCTCACGCTCGGCGCGCTCGCGCCCAACATCCGTTGTCGCCGCGCGTGCCTCGGCCACAAGCCGCGCGAGATGCTCAGACCGTACGATCGTCTCGCTCCGGAAGCGATCGGCCGGGTTGGCGGTCGGCGCCGTTCCCCGCTGCAACACGTGCGGTCCACCGTCAGCGAAGTAGAGCTCTTCGATGTTGACGATTGTGTCGCCAATCGCTGGCTCGACGTTGTGGACGGTTGACGCCGCAGCAGCGAAGCGCGCCAGCTCCGGCGTGGTGATTGTCGGCTTGCCTACAGTGCGCAGCTCGTCGGCCGCACGCGCGAGGACGGCAGCCGCTGCAACGATCAGCTCCCGCTGCTGCGCGTTAGGCTTGGCCCCCGCCGGCAGGCCGACGATGGCCCGCTCCAGGAGATCCGCGACGTCGCCAAGCGGCGGCAGCTCGTTGACGGCAGCGATTCCGCGCAGCGTGCGCACGCGAGCGAGTGCGTCGTCCAGCGCGTGGCGTTCCGATGGCGCGCGCAGGTACTGTTCCAGCGCGCTGGCGATCGCCGCGGCCTGCAGCGAGATGAAAACAGGCGTCGCAGTGCCCGCCGCCGGAGTCGGCGTCACGCGCGCCGTTGCGAGGCTGCTCTCGCCAGGCACGAGGTCGCGCAACTCGTCCACGCGGAACGTCGCCCGAGTCTGCTCGTTAGGTCCCCATACTCTGAGGTTCCGCAGCAGGATGCGCAGGTCGTCCACAGCGGACACGAGCGCACCTTGCACCGCGGGCGCCCACGTGACGGTGCCGTCACGCACTCCGCGCGCGACGTGTTCCAGCGCGAGCGCGAGCGTCGCCATTCCTTCGGCTTTGGCCATCGTCGAGCTGCCGCGCAACGCGCGCGCAGCGCTCACCAGCGACTGGCCGTCCGGCGCCGAGTTTCCTGCACGCGTGACTAGCGCGTCGATGCGATCGATGTATTCGGTCGCCTCAACAACGTAGAAGTCGAGCAAATCGTGAGTCGCGCGCGGTGCCATGAAAACTCGGGAAGATCCAGAACCTACCGGTAAATGTGACCGGCTGGCTACCCGCCCCGGAGCGCTTGTCCCACCCCGCGACCGGCCGCCATGGCCACTCTCATCTCCTTAACTGCGGCTGCAATCCCGATATAGACGGCTTGAGCCACAATTGCGTGACCAATGTTGAGTTCCTCGATCTCGGGAACGGCCGCCACGGGTCCCACGTTCTCCACTGTTAGGCCGTGCCCGGCATGGACGGCGAGGCCGAGACCGACCCCACGTTGCGCGGCCGCCTTAAGGGCTGCCAGGGGCACGGCTGAATCCCTGCTGTGGGAGTATGGGCCGGTGTGCAGCTCGATGGCGTCGGCCCCGAGCTCCTTGGAGGCCTCTACCGTCCGCAGGTCGGCGTCGATGAAGAGGCTCGCCCGGCTCCCCGCAGCCCGGATGCGGTCGATCGCGGCGCGCAGCTCGGCGGGGTCGCGGGCGACATCGAGCCCTCCTTCGGTGGTCACCTCTTCGCGGCGCTCAGGAACCAGAGTGACTTGGTACGGCCGCACGCGCTCCGCGATCCGCAGCATTTCGTCTGTGCACGCCATCTCGAGGTTGAGTACGGTGCGGATGGCACTCGTCAGGCGCTCGATGTCGTGATCCTGAATGTGTCGCCGATCCTCGCGGAGATGCGCTGTGATTCCGTCCGCGCCCGCCGCTTCGCACAAAACAGCAGCGCGCACAGGATCGGGGTATACGGCTCGCCGGACTTCACGCAGCGTCGCGACGTGATCGACGTTGATGTACAGCCGCAGAGGTTTGCTCATGTCGCTCGATGTTCCGTGTGTGGTCCGTTGCCGCGAGGGCGCATCAGATTTAGCCTTCCAGCGCCCCTCCCGGAGGAAATTGACGTGAAGCGAGCAGTTGCCCTACTCGCAGTCGTTGCGTTCGTGGGCTGCCGCACGCCCGGTCCGGGCGGCGTGCAGACAGGCGCTGACAGGCCTCGCCGCGCCGTCGAGTTGTTCCTGGCTGCTGTGAATGCCCAGGACATTCAAGCGATGTCAGTGGTCTGGGGAACTGAAAAGGGCCCGGCGCGCGATCAGCTGTCACGCACTGAGCTCGAACGTCGAGAGATCATTATGCAGCAGTGTTTCGCGCATGATCGATATCGCGTTGTCGACGAGCTTCCAGGCGAACGCGGAACTCGCGTACTCCGCGTCGAGGTGACGCGCGGTCGAACCACGAAAGTTCCGCAATTCGTGACTATCAAGGGTCCCGGCGAGCGCTGGTACGTTGAAGACGCAGACATCGCGGCTATGCGCGAGCTCTGCAGGCAGGGCTAAGTCGGAACTCTTGGTCGCAATCCCAGATTCATTTTTCGGAGAGCTCGACGAGCACCCCGGCCGTCGAGGCAGGATGCAGGAACGCAATGCGCTTTCCTTCGGCGCCAATGCGAGGCGTCGAATCGATCAAACGAATTCCAGCAGTGCGACAGCGTTCGAGCGTTGCGTCGATATCGTCCACAGCGAAACAGATGTGATGCAGTCCCGGGCCGCGCTTCTCGAGAAATTTGCCAATGGGAGAGACCCGGTCGGATGCTTCAAGGAGTTCGACGAGCGATTCGCCGGCGCGGAGTCCAGTGATGTGTGCACCGTCCGAATCATCGAGCTGTAATTCTGGGAGCTGCAGAACGTCGCGATAGAACGGTACTATTTCAGCGAGTGATCGAACTGCGATTCCGATATGCGCAATTTTTGTCGACATAGCTCTTAGGTATTAGCTCTTAGCTCTAGGCTGCCCGTTACGAGCCAGGCCTAAAGACTAAGACGTGAAGATTAAACTTCAGGAGAAAAGTAGAATGTCCAATGCTGTTGCCGTGACCGACGAAAGCTTCGCGCTGGAGATCGAGCAGCACCAAGGTCTCGTCGTCGTCGACTTCTGGGCGGCGTGGTGCGGTCCGTGTCGGGCGGTGGGTCCCATCCTCGATCAGTTGGCCGTCGAATACGCGGGTAAGGCCAAAGTTGCCAAGCTCGACGTGGACGCGAACATGCGGACAGCGACGCGCTTCAACGTGCGTTCCATTCCCGCCATGTTGTTCTTCAAGGACGGGAAGGTTGTCGACACCATCGTCGGCGCGTTTCCCAAGCCATACATCGAGGAGCGGTTCAAGAAGCACGCCGCCTAACGAATCACGCAGTGGATCACCTCCGCTTTGATTCGTTCGCTGCGGAAGGCCGGGCACCCGCTCGGCCTTCGTTGTTTTGACGCTTTTGTTTTTTGAGCTGAAACACTGTTCAACTCGAAGCTGATCGCCCACAGCTTCGCGAGGAGCTTCTCGTCCGATACCAGGCGCGGTCCACGAGCATCTCGACACCCGATCGATCGCAAGAATCGTCGGGGACGCTGTATGTCGTGAGCACCCCGATCGGCAACCTCGGCGACAGTACCTACCGCGCCGTCGAGGTGCTGCGCAGCGTGGCGCTGATCTGCGCCGAAGACACCCGGCACGTGCGCAAGCTGCTG
>DATBKN010000490.1:0-2751 GCA_036555845.1 Gemmatimonadaceae bacterium
CTGATGGCCAGCACCGGGTACATCAGCGGGACCGGAACGACAGCCGGCAATTACACCGTGCGGGTCGGCGCGTCCGACGGCGTGTTGTCATCGTCGCAGCAGTCGTTCACGTGGGTGATGAGCACTGGGACGACTCCGCCACCACCGACGAATCCGCCGCCGTCATCGGTCACGCTCACCGCGCAGGCAATCGATCGCTCGTGGGGAGATCAGGTGCGGCTGACGTGGAGCGCCGCGTCGTGGGATCAGGTGTGGGTTTATCGCAACGGCACTCGGGTCGCGCAGACCGCCAACGACGGCAGCTACACCAACTACCTGTGGAGAGGGAGTGGCAGCTACACGTATCGGATATGTGCGCCGGAGGGGGCGACCTGCTCGAACGACGTGACGGTGAGCTTCTAACGCGGCTTGCATTCCATGTAGCCGCGTCCCTTGTCCGAGGTCCTTAGTGCTCGGTCCGTACTTGGTCCCTCGTCCTTGGTCCTCTGCGAACCGTGGACCCTGGACGACAGGACGGACCACGTACCAAGAACCAGGGACCACAGGACGCGCGCTACGTCGATCTAAAGAGCGCGCCCGCGACAGCCGACGATCACTGCGAAAGGCGAGCGGCGCCACGGCACCTCGACGACGAAGCCGGCGCGCTCCAACAGGCGAATCTCGTCGGCGAGCGGTACATACGTGTCTTCGTCGGCCCACGACTCGTACACGTGTCGCCCGCGTGCGCGGCTGCCGAAGGTCTGTCCCAGATGGGCGAACCAGACGTCGAGATCGCGCGCGAAGCCGCGCGGCGTCGACGCTGGTGCGCAGTCGCCGTTGATCAGGACGCCGCCGGGACGAAGGGCACGGTAGCAGCGGCGATAGAACGCGAGCTTGGCGCGCGCCGTTCGAATGTGATGCAGCGCGTAGCTGGCCACTATCGCATCGCAGGGCGGCAGCGCCGCGTTCAGAAAACTTCCCGTGGTCAGCGTGACACGGCGTGACAGGCGACCCAGACGCGTTCGCGCGATCGCCATCATGTCCGGGTCGGCGTCGATGCCCCAGACGCGCGCACCCGACGTGGACTCCAGGCAGGCGCGGGCGAGCGCACCGGTGCCGATGCCGAGATCGACCACCGTACGCACCGGGCGCGCCGCGTGACCAAGCGCGCGAGCCACTTCCGAAATCAGCTCGTCGTAGAGCGGGATGAGCGAGCGGATGCGAGCGTCATATTTGGCCGGTGATAGGGCAAGGTGCGCCGCGACGGACATGACGGCGATTGTACCCGCCGCTCGCGCCGCTCACGCGAGCGAGAGCTCGGTCCGCCAGTCACACGGTGACGGTGAGGAAGAGTGCCGCGACGGAGACAAAAATCAGCAGAAGACCGACAGGAATCCACAACAGTCCGAACTCTGAGTCCATGCGTGTGTTTACTCGGTAATCAAGGGTGAGAGGTGAGATGTGAAACGAAGCTTCTCCAATTATACGCGAGTACGCCGACGTGTGCACTGGTGCGAATGACGGGTTCGGTGTTGCTGCTGCAAAGTCGTTCGACGGGCTTGCCACCGACGAACGGAATTACCTCCCGCTGCACGGGCGCATCGCTTGCACCGTAGTCGAGCCGACATGGGCTCGATGCAAGCAAGGGCAATTCTGTCGTTGGCCGTCGCACTCGCCACGGCGATTCCCGTCGCCGCTTCCAGAGTGGTGGCGAGTCGCGCGATCGTGCCGGCTGCGGCCTACGGCCACGGTGCGACTCCGCTCACCGCGGCCGATGTTGCCGCCGCACGGCGGCGCGACGACTTCGCCGCGATGACGCGCTATCGGCCGGGCTATCCATTCTGGCGCCACGTCTTCACGCTCCCCGATCACTCGATTGCGTTCGGCAGCGCCACCGACGGACGGCTGCTCGCGCTGTTCCCGGCAAAGGGCGAGTGGACGCGGCACGCGAAGTGGACCGAGCCCGCGCTCGCGCGCGCGCTCGATGGTCAACACCTGGCGCGCAAGGTCGGCGATCGTCGCGAACAAGTGGCCGAGCTCCTCGAGCGTAGCGCCGGACCGGTCGTCCACAACTCGACGCGCGGCGACGCGCTGCGGCCAAACGCCCGCCGCTATGGGGCATTCCTTCGCGAATGGAGTGCGATCTACGACCGCTTCGGCGTTCCGCCCGACATCGGTCTCGCCCAGGTAATTCTCGAATCAGGGCTCAGCGCGAAGCGGCGCTCGGAAGCCAATGCCATCGGCTTCTGCCAGTGGCTGCAGAAGAATTGGAAGCGGCTGAACTACTTTTCGCCGACGCCGATCGACGGCAAGAACCAGACGACGCAGGCGCCATACTGCGCGGCATATTTGTCGGTACTCGCCACCAAATATGGCTCCTTCATCCCGGCGCTGTCCGAGCACAACGCCGGCGGCACCAACGTCGGGCGCACGCTCATCAACGGCGAGCGCCTGGGAGCGACCGACGTCCGCACGCAATACCTGCTCGGCTCGCAGCTGGCCCGCGACCTCCGCTCGCTGCCGGGTCGAAGCTACGAGGGCATCTATGGCAGCTACGGGCCTCGCTCGTATCTCTACGCCGAGATGGTGTTCGGCAACACGTTCGTCGTGAACGAGCTGCTAGCGTCGACGCCGCAGGAGCCGATCTACGCGATGCGGACGCCGCGGGTGGTTTCGATTGGGGAGATCGTGAAGCGCACCGGACTCTCCGCCGACGAAGTGCGCCGCTTCAATCCCGCGATCGCCGATCGAGTTCCCGCGCAGTCAGCGCTC
>DATBKN010000491.1:0-13573 GCA_036555845.1 Gemmatimonadaceae bacterium
CGATCGGCGCAAATATCCCATATTGCTCGTAGTGCCCAACTTCGATCAGCTGGAGAAGTGGGCGAAGCAGCGCAACATCATCTGGACGGATCGTGCGCAGCTGATCGCCATGCCGACGATTCAGGCGAAAATGGAAAAGGAAGCGCGTGAGCATTTCACGGACCTGGCCGGGTACGAAACTCCCAAACGCATCGGCCTGCTGGCAGAGGATTTCAGCATCGAAGGCGGCGAGCTGACGCCGACGCTCAAGGTCAAGCGGCGCGTGATCGAGAAGAACTACAAACAGCTGATCGATTCCCTGTACTCACCGCGACCGGGCGATCCCGTGACGGCCGACGTGTAGGGCCTAACGCGGCGCCCGGCGCAAGGGCACCACGTCGCTGGCCCCGGCTCCTCGCGCTGCTACCGATTCATGCTCGTCGCGCGCAAGCTCGCTCACTGCGAGAGGGAGATTCGTGCTCGCGGGCGCGACCAGGCGACCACGGGGCCTGAGCAGCGCGCTGACCTGACTCAGCCCGAATTGACTGCAGTGCGCAGCGTCGATGGCTGCGCCGTGCAGCGACGCCTGGGCGAGCGGGACGATCGCATCTACGCGCAGCACGCTCGCATGCTCCGCCACATGCTGTTCGGCGTGTTGCGGCACGCCAAGCGTGACACACAACGCGTCGAACATTACGCTGAGCGCGGGAGCCGTTGCGGCATACTCACCGGCCAGCAACACCAGTCTTCCCGGCTCGATGAGGTCAAGCTGGGCGGCGAGACGGACAGTCGCTTCCTCGTTTGGCGCCACCACCTGCAAGGCAGGCTCGTTGTCGGCAACCGGCGCTGGTGCGGCTCGCAAGTCGGCCACACCACCGGCGATCGAGTATTCGGCGCCGCAGACCGGGCAGCCGAGGGATCCGTCGATGATGCGCCGCTCGATCTGACGCGTCGCGGACGCCACGAGCGACGACTCGGCATGACCGGCCGGGCAGCGCAGCAGCTCGATGACGTTGACGTGCACGCCGCCCTCAAGCCCGCGTTAGGCGCAGCTCGTCGATATTGACGTCGCGCCCGCGCGTGACGACCCAGAGCACGCTGTCGCCCACGGCGTCGGCTTGCAGCATGCGAGCTCGCGGCGTGAAGCCCGGTCGGTTGTCGGGATCGATCGCGTTCCACAGGTGCGTATCGACGGGACCCGGCGATACAAGAGAAGAGCGCACGCCGCTCCCTGCCAGCTCCAGTCGCAGCACCTCGTGTAGAGCGCGCGCAGCGAACTTGGCCGGAGCGTACGCGCTGTTCTCGGGATACGCCGAGCGGTCTGCGATGGAGCCGATTGTGACGACGTGACCATCGCCCCGCGCGCGCATGAGCGGCACGAATGCGTGCAGGAGGATGTACGGCGCGCCGACGTTGAGCGCCAGCGTGTGCGCGAACTCGACGGGCGGCAGCTCGCCGATCCTACCTAACGAGAAAACCCCGGCGTTGAGGACCAGGATGTCGGGCGCGCCGCCGAAGGCTTGCATCGTCCGATCGATCGTGCGCGCGAGCTGCTCCCCGTCGAGCAGATCGCATTGCATCGGCAGCGCGCCGTTGCCGATGGATTGGGCGTGCTCGCGCAACGCGTCCGCCGAACGCGCTACGAGTGCAACACGCGCTCCGTTGCTGCCGAGTGAGCGTGCCGTGGCGAGGCCGATGCCGCGCGAGGCGCCGGTGACGAGCGCCGTGCGACCCGCCAGCGGCGTTTCGCTCACCCGAGCGACGCTGGACCGTGCGCCAGACGCAGGAACTCCTCGCGCGTGCGCGCGTCGTCGCGAAAGATGCCCTTGAGCGCGGAGGTGATCGTCTTGCTATTCTGCTTTTCGACGCCGCGCATCATCATGCACAGATGATACGCCTCGATGACGACGCCGACGCCGCGCGGGTTGAGCACCTCGCACACGGCTTCGGCGATATCGCTCGTTAGGCGCTCCTGCACCTGCAGCCGGCTGGCGAACATATCCACGATGCGCGGCAGCTTCGACAGCCCCACGATGCGACCATTCGGGATATAGGCCACATGCGCCCGGCCGAAAAACGGCAGGATGTGATGCTCGCAGAGCGAATACAGCTCGATGTCGCGCACCATCACCATGTTGTCGTGCTTTTCGTCGAACACGCCGTCGCCCACGACTTCGTCGAGCGACATCGTGTAGCCCCGCGTCAGCCAGGCCAGCGACTTGGTCACACGCAGCGGCGTGCGCTGCAACCCTTCGCGCTCAGGGTCCTCGCCTAACAACTCGAGCTGACGGCGCACCAGGGCTTCGAACTCCGCAGCGGCCTCGCCCGGCAGGCCCTTCCGCTCGTCGTCGTCATCACGCTCGTGCGGCAGAACGAGCCCGGCCGCGCGCATTCCCACGTCAACGTCCTTCGTATTCGACATAGTTGTTCTCGGTTTCCCAGAGCTTGAGCTTCACGAGCTTTGCCGGCGCGATACGCGGCTCGAGCACCCGCCAACAGGCGACGATGAAGTGCTCGGTCGTCGGATTCCTGCCTGCCATGAACGGCACGTCGACATTGAGGTTCTTGTGATCCACGTGGTCGATCAACTCTCGGATCACGAGATCTCGTAGCAAGGCAAGGTCCATGACGTAGCCGCTGCGCGCGTCGATCTCACCAGTGACGGAGACTTCGAGCCGATAGTTGTGGCCGTGAAAGTTGGGGTTGTTGCACTTGCCGTAGAGCGCGCGGTTCTCCTCGTCGCTCAGCGCGGGATTGTGCACGCGATGGGCAGCGTTGAACCGCAGGACGCGAGTGACAGTGACGAGTGGCATTGCGTAAACGTGCGAGCTGACACCTAACGGTAGCGCTAGGCACGAAACGAAAGAAGCTCCGGTGAAAGACCGGAGCTTCTTAATGAATGGAACGAAGAGGGATTTTTGAAGCCCAATGGAAACTGATGAGGCCCGCAACCATGTTTTCGTCTTCCCCGCACTGGGGCATGGCGTTCACACAGCGTTTTGGAACCCGCCCATGGACTTGTTGGCTCAAAAACTGAGTCTCTTCGCCCCACGTCTTGAGTCAAACCGAATGTAGATGCAGAATCGGAGACCGTCAATTACGATCACTCGATATGGACGTCGGCATCTTCATTGCAATTGCAATGCTGCTTGTATGGGCAGCCGGGACTTTTTTTTCAGAAGCTCCCGGTTGGTTACATCTGCTGCTCACGTTCGGAGTCTTTCTACTGATCTGGCGCATTGTTGTTCGCAACAGTGCGCCGAGTAAAGGACGCGCCAAAGGCGACTCCGGTCACACATAACGTTAGGTAAACGGCTTGACTAAAGCCGTCAGCTGCCGGCTGACCGCTTCAGTTTCCTCGCGGCCTAGATCTCCCAATTCGAGAGAATGATGCCGAGCGGCGCGCGCACTTCCTCGTAGCCCGCGACGTACATCCGCAGATCGGTCCAGCGCACGCGCGCGCCTAACGAGATCATCCGGCGGTACGCTTCGAGATACTCGCCCTGCATACGGATCGCCAAGCGCCGCGTGCCGTGCTTGCGCGCGACGTCGGCCAGTCCCTCCACGAGCGTCTCGATGCGCGTTTCGTCGTCCAGCACGAGCTTGAGCACGCGCAGCTCCTCGCGCGCTCGGCCGTCTACCAGTGGCGCCACGTGAAAGATGGCGAACCCGACGACCCGGCCGCCTTCTTCCAGAATCAGTGTGTCGCCGACACCGAGCTCCTGCGTCAATCGCATCTCGCGCGAGAAATCGTAACCGGGAATGAGCGCGTGGCTCAGCGAGCGCGCGGCAGCGACCGCGTCGTCGCGCGCGGCCGAGCTGAGGGAGCCCAGCGTGCGCGTCTTGCGCGTTCCCTCGTGCGCTTCGATAGTCAGCGTAATCGTTAGGCGACCCGGGACGAAGCCCAGCCGCGAGTAGAAACCGATGTTGTCCATCGTGCGCGGCATCGTCTCCAGGCCGATGACCCGCACGCTGCGCGTCGACAGCAGCCGTGTCCCGCTGCGGACGATCTCCTTGCCGACGTCGCTCCCCTGCCAGTCCGGACGCACCGCCAGGGGACCCATCCACCCTTCGACGCCGGATCGATGCACCACGTTGAACGCCACGATGTCGTCGCGCTCCCCGCGCCAGTACATCGCGTCACCGCCATCCACGGCATCTTCGATCGCGTAGCGCCAGATCGCGGGATTGAGACTCGGCACACGCACACCGACCATGCCGTCGCGCCGATAGCGTTCCGTGAATGCCGTCGAAAACACTTCGTTCAGCTCGTCGATATTCGCGGGCAGGATGCGATGCGGTCCTGAAGCCGTGCGCGTGCCAGGCATCTCGCGTGTGCTCGTCATTCGCCGACACCGGCGGGAACGGCTCCGGCAAGACTCGCTAGGTCGAGCGCTTCGTCGGGGACGCGCACACGCGATGCCCCCGTGTCCTCGTCGTATTCGACGGTCATCACGCGATCGAGTCCGTCGCGCACCGATTCCACGTGCGTGATCACGATCACCTGCTCGAAGCGATCGTGCAGCCGCCTGAGCAGGTCGACCACTTGCTGCCGCCGTACTTCGTCGAGTGAACCGAATACTTCATCGAGCACCAGGAGCGAGAAATTGAGACCCGCGCGATCGGCGATCATCTGCGAAATGGCCAGGCGCAGGACGAGGTTGGCCAGATCCTCTTCGCCTCCCGACAGAACGGTCTTTACGGCGCCTTCTTCAAGAACGCGCACATTGTACTCGTCGTCCAGCTTGAGCTCAGTGTAGCGGTCGTCGGTGAGCTGACCGAGGAAGCCGCTCGCGATCTCCGACAGCTCGGGCCGTAGCTCGAAATTCAAGTCCGTGCGCAAGTCTGAAAATGCGCGATCGAGCTCGTCGTGCAATCGCCGATCTCGCTGCAATGCCTCGAGTTGACGCTGTGCGCGGTCGAATTCTCCTTTGGCTTGCTTGGCACGTTCTTCCGCCGCGACCACGGCTTCGACCTCAACGGCGGCGCCGGCGTGGGAGAGCTCGGCTGTCCGTAGTTCGGCCGCGAGGCGTTCGTGCGTCTCGCGCAATTCGGCGAACTCGCGCTCCGAAAAGCGTACTGCGTCCCGTCGCGCAGATAGCGCGGCGATGCGCGCTCGCAACTGATCGCGGATTTCGATGACGCGCGTTCGTTCATCGGCCAACCCTGTTTCGCGCTCGATCTGCGCTTCGAGGCGCGCGGCACGCTCGTTCAGCGGCGCGAAGCGGCTCGTCTCGCGCTGCAGCTCTTCGTGTCGATCGGGATCGTAACCCGTGGGGACGGCGGCAAGCTCGGCCACGACAGTCTCGTACTGTTGCGACTTGTGATGAATCTCGCGCACCAATTGCTGGCGCTCGGCCACGGCCGACTGCACGCGCGCGAGCTGTCGCTCGAAGCCTTGCACAGCGTGTCTCAACGCGTTGCGACGCTCGTCGAGCACGCGGATATCGGCCGGCATCTCGCCTAACTGCTCCAGTCGAGTGCTGTAGTAGCGGCCGTCGACCTTGATCGTTTCCATCTGTTCTTCGAGCTGATCCAGCACGCCGCGATAGGCAGTGCCTAACGGGCGAGTGCAGGTGGGGCACGTCCCCTCTTCCCCCAGCTCGATGAGCTTTTCACGCTGCTCCTGCAATTCCTTGTACTGCGCGCGGTAGGAGTCGCGTTTGGTCTCCGCTTCCTGCCGATCGCGAACCCATTCGGTGCGGCGTGCCTCGAGATCGCCGTCCGTGTCGCGTTCGAGCCGGCGCTGCGCGTCGAGCTGCTCGGTCAGCGACTCCTCGAGAGCGACTTCGTGCTCGATGCGTTCGAGACGTTCCTGAAAGCGCGCGAGATCCTCGGCGAGCACCTTTTGCGTGTCCGCGAGCGTCCGGCGGCGTCCTTCCTCGCGCGCCAGCATTTCGTAGCGCTGAAACTCATCGGCGAGTGCCGCGAGCGGCGCGATCTCGTGGGCGATGTGCTCTAACTCGGTGCGCGCCTCCTGCACACCGGCGTACTCGCGCTCGATGCGCTCCTGATCGCGCGCGTGCGCGGCCTCATCGCCTTCGGCGACGCGCAACTCGGCGAGCGTGTCGAGCAGTTGCTCGCGTGAGCGCTGCGCGTCGATCCAGCGCGGCGCGAATTCCTCACTGGAACGGCGCACGTTGTCGAGCGTTTCGAGCGCTTCCTGAAAGCGCGTCGCGGCGCTTTGCACGCGCAACTCGGCCTCGCGGACCGCGCGCATGATCGCGTCGGCATCCGGCATTGCGCTGCGCAGTCCGGAAGATTCCGCGATGATCTCGCGGCGACGGTCCTTCACGAGGTCCTGCGCCACGCGCAAGCGCTCGTACCCGAGTACGCGCGAGAGGAATCTGGCGCGATCTGACGGCCCCATGGCCGCCATCACGTCCAATTCCTTTTGGCCCGTGAAGTAGGTGTTGAAGAACTCCGTCCGGCTCATGCCGAGGCGGCGCTGCAGCAGCTCCGTGACGCCGGTGAGCGACGTGGCGATCGGCGTCGGGCTGGCGTCGAGGAACAGCTCGGCGCTCGTTAGGCCGCGACAGACGCGATAGCGGTGCTTGCCGAGGTCGAAGTCGAGCTCCACACGCACGGGATCGCGCGGACCGGCGCGGTTGAAGCGGATGGAATCGCGCGTGCCGCGAGCGGCCGGGTTTCCGTAGATCGCCCAGGCGATGGCTTCGAGGATCGTCGACTTGCCGGCGCCGTTAGGCCCGATGATGCCCGTGAGGCCCGGCGCGAACGCAATCTGCGTGTCGGCGTGCTGGCGGAAGTTCTGCAGGCGGAGGGCGTTGAGCCTCATTCCGTCCCGCCCTCGACGGATGCGGCGAGCGCGCCTTCCTCCTGCGCCGTAGCCTCCGACAGATAGCGCATACCCAGCTCGACGAGCGCGTTGCGATCGACGTCGGAAGCCAGCGGCCGGCCGTGGAGTTTGTCGCGCACGATCTCGGGGAGGGACGCCCGACGTCCCAGCGCGCTGCCGCGCATGCCGCTGCTGTCGGGCCGGCGTGCATCGATGTTGAAGTGCAGCGCTTGCCGTTTGTAGACGCGCAGCGCTCGATGGTCCAGCTCGCGGGTGATGTGACGCGGGATGTCGCGCAGCACCTGCCTAACGACGGCGTCTTCGATGCCGCCGGGCCATTCTTCGACGTTGCGGCGGATCGCGCTGTCCACGTCGGCGGCACTCATGCCGCGCGCGTCGATGGCCGGCAAATCGATGAAGGAGCGCAGCCCGCGCAACGGATGGAACACGCGCGTCCCTTTGACGAGATCGAACTCGACGATTCCTTTGCCGGGGATCTTCTGCTGCTTTTCCTCGCGCCGTTCGCCCCACACGTTCGTGCTGGTGTACTCCAGCGAGCCGGAATAGCAGGCGTTAGGCGCGATCGTACGATACACGTGGTAGTGACCGAGCGCGACGTAGCTCCAGCGCGCGGGCGCGATCTCTTCGGGCGTGTATTCAATCGTGGCGCGTTCACCATCCGGCGTAGCCGGCAGGATGCCGGCCACCTCACCGTGCAGCAGCAGGACGTTGTGGCGATACACGGGGTCCGGTTCCAGCGGCACCTTCCCCGCCGGCGTGTCGGGGACGGCGAGAATCGCCAGCCCCAAGTCGTCGAACGTGAGACGCTGCGGCTCCGACTCCACCACGTGAATGCCTAACGGGGAAAAGAGGCGCAGGATGCAGCCCGTTTCCACGGCGCGCGGCGTGTCGTGGTTGCCGGCGACCATAACGATGACTGTCCGCGGCAGCGCCCGAGCCAGACGCGCGAAATGCGTGAATGCGAGCAGGATCGCTGGATTCGACGGCCGCACCGAGTGGAAGACGTCGCCGCCGATGAGGATCACGTCGGGCTTGAGCTCGATCGTGCGATCGATCGCGCGCTCGAAGGCGCGCGCTACATCCGCCTCACGCTGATTGACGCCTCCGCCCTCGGAGGTCAATCGCTGGAATTGGCGGAAACCGAGATGTATGTCCGCGAAGTGGATGAGGCGCATACCAGCGTGAGCCTGTTCTAATAGAACAGTCGCTCTCGAGCCAAATTAACGCGGCGCAGGGCTTTAGGCAGCCTGCCGACGCCATTTGTTCAGCGTCAATACACCTGCACCCACTGCGAGATTTTCATCCACATCCGCAGAGACCCAGCCGAGGACCTGGTTTCCTGGATCAGGGAGCGGGAGATGACGCTCGTACGCACATCGATGATCCAGCCGCGTGTGCGGTCGATCACCATACTTCCGCTAATCGAGCCACTCGTCGACAGCACGGCGCTGCGCTGTTTGCCGCTGCCACCCGCACCGCCAGCAGCGCCATAGGGCACGTTTGTGCTGCGCGCGAGGCGCCCCGTGAGCGAGACATAGGCGATATCCCCGCCTCGGCTCACCGAATCGAGCCTGAACGTCCCTGATAGGGCAGCAGAGCCGCTGGGATCGCCCGGACGGGCCACAGGGATTTCCATTGTCCGTACCCAGCTCTGACCGATTTCCACGGGCTCCCGCGGTAGGGTGGCCGGCATCTGCGTCATGGCGGTGCGGAGCGGCAGGGAGTAGGCGTCCTCGGAGACCTTTGTGGCGCCATCGGGAGCGACATGCAGCCGCACGCGACGCCCCTCGGCGGCGCGCGCCGCGGCCTCGAATGGGCCACGCGGGGCCGCGGTGTTCGTTAGGCGAACGGAATCGGTAATGGCTGTGACGTCGGCGCCATCCAGATCCGTCGCCTCCACGGCGATGCGCGTGTAGACAATCAGCTCACTGCGCTCGCGCGCCGTGCTGTCGCTCGCCGGCTTCCCCGCAGTGACGCCCTTTTCGTGAGCATGCGTTCCTTCGAACTCGGTGGTCTGTTCCATTCGGAGACGCAGCGTATCGCCCGCTCTCGGCCTGAGTTGCAGCGAATAGCGCTGCGCCACCGCCTCACACGGGACGGCGCCTAACGCCATGGAGCAGCCGAGCACGGCCGCGCCCAAACGGGCCCCGCGGCCGGCACACACGTAGCGCCAGATTTCTGTCAGAGTTGTCGCCACAAGTGACGCCACGAATCGCACGACCACACTACACCTGCGCGAGACCATTTGCTCCCAAGTGCCGTTCTTGCGGCACGCATGCGGCTGGTATCGCGCCCGGGTGCTATGTTGCGCCGCCGGAGCCCCGCTCCGATCCAGCCCTATCACAGTACAAAAGGAGTCCGTGGACGAGAATACGTCGCCGTTGCCGCGCTGGCTCCTGATCGGCTTCGCTTCGTTAATCTTCGCCGCCAGCGTGGAGCTGCTTCCGGCCGCTGGTGCGCGGTTGCGAGTCGTTCTGCTGGTCACCGCTGTGTGGTTGGGCGTCAGCGCCTGGATCGGCAGACGCGCACTGGTTGCCAGACCCTATCGTCCAGCTGTCCCGGTTCTACTCGCCGTATCCTACGCCTTGGTCGCTCTCTCGGCACTGGCGCGAGGACAGAGTCCGCTCGACACTGATCGCCTGGCTGCATACTGCGCCATGAGTGTCGGATGGGCGACGCTCTTTCTCCTGATTGGCACGCAACGCGGCGCGACAACGCACAAGGGCGTCGAGCCATCACGTCGCGTCGCGTGGGGCATCGTTGCGGCGAGCGCGCTGGTGATCCTGCTCGCGCACGGAATGGCGACGCCGCGCTGGCCGCTCGTCAGCGATGAAGCGGTTTACGTACTTCAAAGCGAGTGGTTCTTCAAGCCTAACCATTCGTGGGCAGTACCTCGCGAAATCGCGGACTTCTTCATCATGAGGAAGCTGGGTTACAACGCCGAGGCGCAGCATTTCTACGGCATGTATCCGCCGGGCTGGCTCGCCGTGCTCGCGTCGTTCGACATCGTCGGGCTGCGCTGGTTCCTGCCGGTGATCATGGGCGCCGCCAGCGTCGCGCTGACGTATTGGATCGGTGCGCGCGTGCATTCGCGCGCGGCGGGAACATTCGCCGCTGCGCTGCTCGCGCTGCAGCAGTGGTTCGTCATCGACCATGCGGGCTACATGTCCGACGGCTTCGCGACTTTCACAACGGTGGCTGGCGCGGCATGCCTGCTCGGCGCCGAGTCTGCATCGGGCGGCCGTCGCTTCGCGTTGGGTGCTCTCGCCGGCATCGCGTTAGGCATGGGCGTCGCTGGACGACCTCTCTCCGGCGTTGGACTGGGGCTCGCGCTGGCGCTTTGGATCCTCATCCGCCGCCGCATGTCTGTGCGGCAGCTGGCCGTCACGGCCGCGGGCGTCGTACTCGGCGGCGTGCTGCCGGCTGCGCTCTTGCTCGAATACAACGCCGCGACAAACGGAGAAGCGTTCCGTCTCGCGTATCAGGCGATCCACGGACACGGCTACGATCTGGGCTTTGGCGTGCGCGGCTTCATGGGCTACATGCCGTCGCTCGAGCGCGTGCAGGTTCCGGTCAATTACACGCCGAGGATCGCCGTTTCCAACCTGTTGCTCCGTCTGGCGGAGTTTTCATACGCCGCCTTCGGCATTGGACTGCTGCTGCCATTGCTGGCGCTGGCCTGGGCGCATCGCGTTCCGCTGCGCCTGCGGTACGCGGCCGCATTTCTGATCCTCCCCGCGCTGTACTTCTTCTACTGGTACTCCGGGATCCGCTACTTCACGTGCCTCTTGCCGTTCCTGCTCGTCGGCTGCGCGGTGCTGGTTCTCGAGTTGTTCGAGCGCGAGCCGGCCGCGTTAGGCGTCGGGCTCTGCGCGCTCGTGGGCAGCTTGTTCTTCGCGCTCCCCTACAGGCAGTCGCCCGGCGGGCTCGATTCGCCCTGGACGCGCTCGGCCTATTTCCGCGATCCAGGCCGGATGGCGACGCTGGACTCGCTGCGCGCGTTAGGTGAGCGCGAGGGTCCGCTGCTCGTTTTCGCGCGGCAGCAGGACAACCCGTTCGACAACCTGCTCGATCGTCTCGAGCTGCTCAACGCCGACGGATTGACGTCGCGTGTGCTCGTGGCGCGTGACCTCGGCGCTCGCAATGCCGAACTGCGCGCGCGATTCCCAGAGCGTCGTGTTTATCTGGTGGAAGATGCCGGCCGCGCATCGGTCTCGCGCATCACGCCGCTGGATAGCGCGGCTTCGCGTTAGGCGCCGCCGATGTCCCAGGCCTGCTCGACGTCGTTCCGCGAATAGGCGCGAAAGGCCGTCAGCGTCATCGTGCGCTCGATGCCGACCACGTTGGGAAACTTCTCGGTCACGACTTCCGCGATCTGCGAGTACTCCGCCACCCGCACGATCACCACGAGATCCCATTCGCCAGAGACCGAATAGACCTCCTGCACGCCGTCAATCCCGGCGAGTTGCGTCGCGGTCTCTGGAATCCGCTTCGGGTTGGCGCGAACAAGAACGATTGTCGTGATCATGGCGCGGCTAAAATAGCGCTGGCTCCAGGCAGTCACTAGTTTGCACTGCAGCTGGCGAGTCCGCTCGCCTCACTTTGACATCCGACCGAACAGGGCATCGTGGAGCAGGACGACAGGGACCTCGCGGGCGCAGCGCGTAGTGCGCACGTATTGCATATCACTCCCAGGATCGGCGGCGAGAGCGAACGCCTCGTCCAGTCCACGCTTGGCAAACTCTCGAATAGGACCGAGACCGGTGTCGCGCTTCTCGCGATTGTGCCTGAGCGCGAGACGGCGTACGAGCTTGCCAGCTACTCGCGCGCGGAAAGCACTGCGTCCAGCAGCGACGCCTTCGTTCCGCTCACAACGCCGTCGCGCGCTGCGCGCCTTCTGCAGCAGAGCCCAGCAGCGGTGGTGGGTACACCCGTTGATTTGCTCGCGCTCGTGCGAGCTACTGAGCTCAAGCTGCAAGGCGTACGTCAGGTCGTGATCCTGTGGCCCGAGTCGATGCTCACGGATGAGACGCTGTCAGCGGATCTCGACACACTGCTCAGTGAGCTGCCACGCGACGCTGATCGTACGTTGATCGCCGAGCACGCGACGCCAGTGCTCGAGTCTTTCATCGAGCGCATTGCGCTCAAGCCACGGCGTCTGACGCACGCAGTCGCGATCGACATCCCGCCGCGTCAATTGGGTTACGTCATCGTCGCCGCCGAACAGCGCGTGGCGGCGCTACAGCGCCTGCTAGATGCGCGCGACACCAGCGACGTCGCCGTTGTAGCCGACGATGAGCACGCGGCGCGCGAGGCCGGCGACGCCATCGCCGCGTTAGGCGAGAACGCTGCTGCGGTTCTGAATCCAGGCGACGCTCCCGCCGCGTCGCTCGTTGTCTGGTATGGGCCGCCTCGCGGCGCACAGCGCGTCGCGGCGCTTCTGAGCGCCACGAGCGAAGCGTCCGAGATTGTGCTGCTCGCGACCGCCGTCGAGCTGCAGAGAATGCGCGCGCTCTCTCCCGCGCTTGCGCTCAGCCCCGCGAGCTTCCCACAGCCGACTGACGCCGCCGCGCAGCGCGTGCGCGCACTGCGCGACGAGCTGACCTCATTGCTGCGGCGCGAGCCCATGGACGCAGAGCTCGCGACGATCGAGCCACTGCTGGCGACTCACGACGCCGCTGAGATCGCGGCCGCGGCGCTGCGACTACTCGGGCGCGCGCGTCAGGCGCTAGCGCGAGTCGAGCAAGTCGACCGCAGCGCCAGTGTAGCCGCTGTCCCGCGAGCCGCGCCTGCGCCAGTCACACCCGAGCAAACATGGACGCGACTCTTCCTGAATGTCGGCGAACGTGATGGAGTGCGGCGCGGCGATCTCGTTGGCGCGATAACCGGCGAGGCGTCGATCCCCGGTTCGCAGATTGGCAAGATCACACTGCACGAGACGTACTCGCTTGTTGAAGTCGCCAGTCCGGTCGCCGAGCACGTCGTGGAGCGCCTAACGGGCGTCTCCATTCGCGGCCGGCGCGTGTCGGCGAGGCCTGACCGCGCGGGCGCGCGCGGCGCTCCCGCTGAAGCTCGCCGAGGCGGCCGCCGCGAGCTGTCCGACGGACCGCAGGGTGCACGCGGCGGCCCCCGCGCAGCGCGCGAGCACGAAGAATGGTCCACTCGCGGCGAACGCTTGCGTCACGCGCGCCGTCCAGCGGCTGAGCCCCCAGGTGGCGAGCCGTGAGTAGCGCGGCCCTCAGCGGCGGTTGGATCGAAGTCATCGCGGGGGTAATGTTCAGCGGCAAGACCGAGGAGCTGATGCGCCGCGTTAGGCGCGCCATCATCGCGCGCAAACGCGTCCAGGTCTTCAAGTCGCATCTCGACGATCGCTACCTCGGCGCGCTCGCCGTTTCCAGCCACGACGGCCGTTCCGTCGAGGCCATTCCCGTGGATTCGTCGGCGCAGATCGCGTCGCGCATCGATCCCGCGGCGCACGTCATCGCGATCGACGAGGCGCAGTTTCTCGACGACGGCATCGTGGATGTCGTGACGTGGCTCGCGAACACAGGGCGGCGCGTGATCGTCGCGGGCACCGATACCGATTTTCGCGGCGAGCCGTTCGGCCGCATGCCGCAGCTCATGGCTGTGGCCGAGCTGGTGGACAAGCTGCACGCCATCTGCGTGCTCTGCGGCGCCCCGGCGACGCGCAATCAGCGGCTCATCGACGGCGATCCGGCGCCGTACGATTCGCCGACAATCATGGTCGGCGGACGCGAGGCGTACGAGGCGCGCTGC
>DATBKN010000492.1:0-12587 GCA_036555845.1 Gemmatimonadaceae bacterium
CCTGCCTGAGGCCACTGTCTACGTTCACGAACGCGGCGCACCACACGTCGTTGATCCGTCGCGCTTGATGGCCAGCGCGACGCGACTCTACGGCGATCGCATGCAGGAGCTCTGGGGAGACGTGCGACCAGTCCCTGCGGAACGCCTGCGGGTTGTACGGGACGGCGACCGCCTAACGCTGGGAGACCGCGTCGTCGACGTCGCGTACACCCCTGGACACGCGATCCATCATGTCTCGTATCTCGACAGGCTGACCGGGCTGGCGTACGTGGGCGACGCGGCTGGCGAGCGATTCCACAGCGGGACGCCGGTGATACCGACGACTCCGCCTCCTGATATCGATCTCGAGGCGTGGGCCACGAGCGTCGAACGGCTGCGCGCGTGGAAGCCGAGCGCTCTCGTGCTCTCGCACTTTGGCGCGTTCAGCGACGCGGAGTGGCACCTCGATGAGCATGACGCGGCGCTCCGCGAATGGGCCGAGCTCGTGCGTGCATCGCTCGATGAGGAGGGCAGCGATGAAGAGCGCGCCGATCGCTTCGCGCAGAGGCAGCTGGACGCGATTCGTCGCGCGTCAACAGCTGAGGGCGCCTCGCGGGTCCATTTTTCGCAGATTCGTGACTGCTGGTTTGGGCTCGCGCGGTACTGGCGGCGGCGAGGAGCGAGTATTCCCCGTTAGGCTGAGTCTGAGGACGAGGTCGTACTCGCACCGCCGTTTACCAGATCCGGCGAGTCACAGGCGATGCCAGGCGTAACCTGGCCTCAACCTCAACCTTTGTGGGTGTCAGATGCTCAGCGCCATTATCGCAGGTCTGGTCGTCGGCGTGCTCGCCAAGCTCGTTATGCCAGGGAGAGATCCCGGCGGCGTGATCATAACGATTCTGCTTGGTATCGCCGGCGCGATCGTCGGCACGTACATCGGCCGTGCGATCGGGTTCTACGGCACGAACCAGGGAGCGGGGATCATCATGTCGATCCTCGGCGCGATGCTCCTGCTGTGGATCTATCGGCTCGTCCAGCGCCGCCGAGTCGTCTAGCTCGTTAGAGCGTTCGATCAGAGCGCGTCCATCGCGCCCAGCTTGAGCAGGGGCGCGATGTGACGCTGATTGAGCAACTCGCGCATCTCGTCAGGCGGGAGCGGCCGCGAGAATAGGTAGCCCTGCGCGTACTCGCAACCGAGGTCGCGCAGCACTTCGACTTGCGTCTCCGAGGTAACGCCTTCGGCGACAGCGTCGACGCCGACTGCGCGCACGAGTCCGAGGATGGCGCGCACAACCTCGCGCGACAGATTTTCGCTGTCGATGGCGCTCGTGAACGCGCGATCGATCTTGATCGCGTCCAGTGGGATGCGATGCAAGTAGCTCAGCGACGAGTAGCCGGTGCCGAAATCATCGAGGTGAATGGCCACGCCTAACGCACGCAGATCGTGGATGATGTTGACAGCCGGATGCGACTGCGAGATGATGGCGCTCTCCGTGATCTCGAGGTGCAGCGACGAGGCGGCCAGGCCTGTTTCCTTGAGTGTGGCGGCCACCGTGCGCACCAGATCGATCTGCCCGAACTGCTTGACGGAAAGGTTGACGGAAAGGCCCAGCGGTTCCTCCCAGCCAAGCTCATTCTGCCATTGCTGCACTTGCGTGCACGCATCGCGCAGGGCCCAACGACCCATCGGAATGATGAGGCCAGTTTCTTCCGCGATTGGCACGAAGTCCGCCGGTGAGACGATGCCGCGCTCAGGATGGCGCCAACGTATCAGCGCCTCGACCATCTCGATGCGACCAGTCGCGAGCGAAACGATCGGCTGGTAGTGCAGCAGAAAATGCTGATTATCGACCGCGCGTCGCAGCTCGTTCTCGATCTGGAGACGCGCGAGCGCTTCCGCGTGCATCGCGCGATCGAACATCTCGAAGCGGTTACGTCCCGCGTTCTTGGCGCGGTACATCGCCATATCGGCGCTGCGCAGCAGATACTCGGGTCGTTCGTTGGCTGACGAGCTCAATGCGACGCCGATGCTTGCCGTGACGCGATGCTCGAAGCCGCCGATATTGAACTCGGTGCTCAGCGCTTCCTGAACGCGCTCGGCGACGATCGCAGTATCGCGCGCATCGGCAACACGCTCCAGCAGGATCGCGAACTCGTCGCCGCCTAACCGAGCGACGATGTCGCCGCCGCGAACACACTCTTCCAGGCGGCGTGCGACGGCCATGATGACTTCATCGCCGACGTGGTGGCCCATCGAGTCGTTGATGAGCTTGAAGTCGTCCAGGTCGAGGAAGACGACGGCGAATAGCGAGTCGCCCATGCGGCGCGAGCGATCGGTGGCGTCGGCCAGTCGGCGCATGAAGTACGCGCGGTTAGGCAGCCCCGTGAGGCCATCGTGCAGCGAGTCGTGTCGCAGTTGCCTTTCACGGAGCTCGCGTTCCGCGAGGAGGTGACGCAGGCCGAGCTCGGTGGTGGCCATCGCCGCGAATTCCTGCAGAAGCGCGCGATCACTGTCCGTCCACGCGCCAGGCTTGTCGCGAAAGGCGCAGAGCACCGCGTGGGGCAAGTGTTCTGTTCCGCCTAACGCGCAGACTGCGAAGCTGGCGAGACCCAGCTCCGCAGACGCGAGCTGCACGTCCTCCGACGCGCTGGCGCAGTCATCGATGGCGAGATAGCCGCCTTCTTCTACGACGCGGCGCGTGATGCCGAAGCGGACCAGCGCTCCTGGATCGTGCGCGAACCACGGCTTTTCCTGTGGACCGCCGCCGAACGCTCGGCGATCGCCGCCGAGCATCGCAATGAGCGCGCATGTAGCAGGCAGCGTCTCTGCCGTGAGCCTGGCGAGGCGCTCCATCGACGCGGCCAGCGTTCCGCTCAAGAGACCGCGCGGGGACGCGCTGTTCCCGTCGAGCGAAAGGACGTGTTCTGGAGTTGTGGGCCGCCGCGTGCGGGGCTGGGTCTGATCCGTCACAGGTCGCAGAGGGCGTCGAATTGACGAAAGTCACGTTGGCGTAAGGCATTAGCCCATCCCAATGCCCCGCTCCCCGCCACGTGACGGTTTTCGCCTAATTGACGCGTTAAGCGACTCTTCCGAAACAGCTTGCGGCCACCATCAGAGAGCCGCGCGACCAGCGCGGCTCTCTGCGCAGCAGCGATCCGCGAGAACTATCCCCGTTTGGGGAGCGCCGTCCAGGTGAAGTCTGGAGGGCCGAGCTCGCGTGGGGCGCCCATAACGCCGCCGCAGAATGGGTTCTTGCTAAAAGAGCAGCTTATAAACGAGGCTGAAATTGCGGCCTGGGTTGAAAGCGAAGTTCTTGATGCGACTGGTGGCGTCTCGGTACTTCACATCCGAGATGTTGTCGACACGAAGAGTGATCGTGCTGAGCCGTGCTCCGCGCGTCAGGGTGTAAGCCATACTCGCGTTCAACAGTGTGAACGCGCCGGTGGCAACGGCCGAAGGGTCTTCGTCGCTCACGGCGGCGGGGACGCGATCCTGCTTAAATGCGTAGCGAGCATCGCCACCAAGTGAGAACGTTCCGTTGTCCCATCGTGCCAGGGCACCGAGTCGCGCGGGCGGCATGAAGGGCAGCGGCTCATTGGTGGCGCGAAACTCCCCGCGGACCCAGTCACCCATGGCGCCAACAATGAAGTGCGGGGCGACCGCTCCCTCGATCTGTCCCTCTAGCCCAGCGAGCGTGGCGTCTCCCTGCGAAAACAGGTTGAGCGGCACTGTGCGAGTCTCGCCTGGATCCTCGCCTTCGATGATCGTGTCCTTCACGATGTCCGGTGCGATGAAGTTGGATATGCGCGTGTAGTAGCCACCGAGTTGGCCACTGACACGACCGGAGCGTATCCGTAGACTGCCATCGACGCCCTGGTTCACCTCGGCTTTCAGGTCCGGCGTGCCGCGATCGTAAGTTCCCGCGGCCTCGTGAAATGCGTTGGAGAAGAGTTCCTCTACGCTCGGCGCTCGGAAGGCCCGCGCCGCGCTCACCGCGAGGGTCACCCAGTCGGACATGGGGATGCTCAGGCCGAGTGAACCCGAAAACGTGTTGAATGTGAGGGTGCGTCCGGCGCCGAACTTCGGCTCGTCGGAGTCCTTCGACTCGATCCGATATCGGTCGACGCGGGCACCGAGCTGTAGCCGCGGCACTAGAGCATCGGGATCGTCGAGTGTCCTCAAGGGAACATCTTCGTAGACAAACGCGCCGAGACCGAAACTGTTCGCCGCCGGCGTCAGTGCTTCCTCCCCCAGCGCAGCGTATTCCTTTACCAACGCCGACGCGCCTAACGCTCCAGTGACGCGCCCGGCATGCGTCCGCGCGAGCGCATTCGCGGTCTGCGTTTTGAGGTCGAAGCTCGTATTGACGGCTCCGGTGTTGGCGATCTCGTCGTGCTTGTACCACTGTGCGCTTCCGCTCAACCGGAGCGAGCCAATCATACCCATCCCGGTCGTTAGGTCAGTTTGTCCAACGACTTCGTGACGCTGTCCTTCGATATGCGCGCCCTCTAGTTCTGCGGACGGCAAACCGTAGTTGAAGTCGTATCCCCGATAGACGACGCCGCCCGTTGCCCGCTCGCCAACGAACGCGAGGCCGCCCACGCCGTACAGGTTGTGGTAATAGCTGTTGTTGAGTCGCTCTGTGCCACCCTGACGGTAGTCGTCCGTATGCCGGGCGCCCCCGCGCGCCACGAATGCGACGGAATTGCCTAACGGCACGGTCACGCCGCCGGCGAACGCGGCCCCAGGATTGACGGATTCCGCTTGTCCGCTGAGGTACCCTTCCGTGCGAGTGGGAATCTGGGTCACGATGTCATTCGAGATGACGTTCACCACGCCGCCGAGCGCATTGTTGCCGTAGAGCAGCGACGCGGGCCCGCGCACAACCTCGATGCGTTGGGCCGCAAGCGGGTCAATGGAGACCGCATGATCCTGCGATGCCGCGGATAGATCTCCGGCTCTTTCTCCGTCCTGCAACGTCAAGACACGCTCTCCCGTGAGTCCGCGGATTACCGGCGCGGTTGCCGCCGGTCCGTCGAAGCGCACGGCAACGCCTGGCTCGTTCGCGAGGGTTTGCGCGATGCTCGGCGCGAGGCTCCGCGAGAGAGCCTGCGCGGATATCTCCGTCGTGGCCTGTGCCACGCCGCGCGGATCTGAGGCCATTGGGGTAGCCGTAACCTGGATCGCTGCCAGTCTGAGGGGAGTCGGACGCATCGTAATTGTCACGCGCACGGGAGTCGTCCCCGTTTCAGGCACGGTCACGTCCACGTGACCGGGTGCGTGCCCGAGGAGCAGCGCGGTCAAGTGATACGTGCCCGGCGGCAGTCCAGTGAATGTGAACGCGCCTTCTGCGTTCGTCATTGTGGATCGGTTGACCGTGCTGACGAGCACTTGCACGTTGGCGAGGTTAAGGCCGCTGGAGTCGCGAACGATACCCACGACGGGCGGCGTCGCTGCGGCATTGAGGGTGGTGGTCGGTCTGAGGGCAGCGGCTGTCACGGGCCCTAGCGCTGGAAGAATTGCGACTGCGCCGGCGATGAACAGCAGTCGCCGGAGACGTTGGATGTACATGATCATGGTTCCTTGCCTCTGTAATGCACGGTCGGAGGCGCGACGTGCGCTCCAACCTATGCGTGGATGCCTAACGACGTGGTGGCGCGCTCACGCGCCTGTCCGCAGCGGGGCTCGCTGCGGAAGTCTGGAACCTTACGCGCCTGCGCGAAGGAACTCGTTAGGCACCGGCGGCGCGCGCGAGTGCAGAGCAGTGGGCGCCCCGGAGCTGGGTAATGCCGGGACGCAGCGCACCGATGGCGCGTCAGTCGGAAGGGCCGCGACGGAGACCGGACGGGCGGCCCGCAACGCAGCATCTCCCATCACCTCACACAGCGGACACGTCGCGTGATCGCGGGACGCCCAGCCTAGTCCACTTCCGCCCTCGATGTCCGCAACTGACGCGCGCGCCCGCGCCGTTGCGATTTCATGCAATACCGTGTGCACCCCGGTGGCGCCGCCCTGCAATACCAGCAGCAGCGCAGCGACCAATCGGAAAGCGGTGACGCGATTCAGCATGCGGTTATTCCTTCTGCACCCCATACGCGAGCGCATTGCGCGACGCTGCAACGTGGGTAGCAGCGCGAGCGATGGTTCTCGACCACCTGGAACGCGCCATGAGCACATAGCGCCCGAGCCTCAACGCTACGTCCTCATAGCGCTCTGGACAGGTCGCCTCGGCAGCCACGAAGCCTCGACCCCACACCGAAAGCACATCGGCGTGATGTCCCTGCTGGCGTCTGTTCGGAGCTCGTTAGGGCACGCGCACCGTGAAACTGAGCGGGCCGAAGTCGTCGTGCTGCTCTTCCTTGTGGAAGAGGCTGACTCGCGCGGCTGTACTCGCTCCGGCGGCCAGGCCGGTCACGACGAGTGTACCAGCGCGAGCACTCGTGGCGGTCCACACCAGATCGGTGCCCGTCACCTGCGCGATGCGCAGCTCGAATTCGGCGTCGGTTACGCGGCTTTCCACGGTACCATCGGCCTTGAGCCATTCGGCGGTGACGCTGTTGCTCCCGGCAGCCACGTCGAGCGTCGGTGATTGCGTGGTACTTATGGTGACGGAGTTGGAGCCAACCGTTAGGCGGAGGCTGGCGATTTCAGGTTCGTTGTCGGGCTCGGCGGGGTCGTCGTTGCTGCAGGCACTGAAAGCGCCCAGGGCGACCAAGGTGAGTGCGATAATGCTGTTGCGGCGGAAGGAAACGCTGGCGAGCATGTGATGTATCTCCAAAGCAAGATGTTAGTGAGTGCCTAACGCTAGAAAACGAGGCGATAAACGAGCGCTATGCTGCGTCCGGGCTCCGGCATGATCTCCTTGACACGCGACAGATGATTGCGGTATGCGGTGTCGAGTGTGTTGTCCACGCGCAGTGTGATCGCGTGTAAGCGATTGCCCTGCACGAAGCGGATGCCGCTGCTGAGATCGATGACTGCGTAGCCGGCGGTTGGATCTTCGAAATCGCCGAGCCGGTCCTGGCGATCCGCTACGCGAACATCCGTGCCGGCAAACCAATTCGTGCGCTCGTAGCGCGCGCCAACGTCGCCGTGCAGCGGTGGGATGAGTGGGGGAAACTTGCTCGGCGCGATCAGGATGGTGTCCGCGTCGACGAAGACCGGGATCGAATCGCGTGTGGACCTGAAGTGCGCGTTGACTTGCGAGAGAGTCGCGTTCAGGACGAAACGCGGTGTCACGCTCCACTCCAGCCTGCCCTCGGCACCGCGAAACTCAGCATCCTGGTTGGAGAACTGGAGCAGCGCGCGGCCGCCCTGGCGCCCCTGCTCGACGCGCCCGCGACTGGCAGGAAAGATATAGTTCGTTAGGCGATTGCCGAACACGGCCACTTCGCCGTTCACGTTCGACCGGGTGAAGCGCACGAAGACGTCAACCCCGACGCCACGTTCGTCTTCCAGCTCCGGGTCGCCGACTTCGAAGGTATTGGCTGCGAGGTGCGGCCCGTTCGAATACAGCTCGTTGAAATCCGGCGTGCGATATGCTCGGCTCACTGAGGCCCCGAAACGCAGCTCGCGTACAGGCTCGTAGAGCACACCTAACGAACCCGACAGCGCGCTGAATGACCGCGGGCGTGTGGGAATGCGCTGGCCGCCAATGTCGATGAACGCGACCTCGCGCGGCGTATATTTTGCCGCATCGAAGCGAACGCCACTTTGGACTCTGATGGACCCCTGACCGACCTCCTCGACGATGAAACCGGCGACTGTGTTGTCGTCGGTAGACGGCGTATGCAGCGAACCGCCCGTCGTCACCTCGCGGCGTTGGAAGCGCGCGCCGATCGCGCCCTGCGAGAGAAAGCCGTAGGCGTCGTGCTTGAGGAGAACGTCGCTCGCGAACTGCGTAAGATCGAACGACGTGCCAACGACCCCGGCAGACTCGAATTCCTTGTGGCCGTAATCCGTGAATACACCCGTTAGGCTTACGGTCGAGAACGGACCACGTTCGAGATGTAACTCCGATTCGGAACGTAGTGTGTTCCGTCGCATCTTGATGTCGACGCCCTTCTCATGCCCGCCGATGAAGCCGCCCGGGATGCCGTAGTCGTTGCCGTAATAGCGGTACGAAAGCCCGGAGTGGCCCCAATCGCCGATGCGCGCGGTCCCGAGCGCCGCGCTCGTTGTTCTCGCGTCCGTATTGACGAGCTCACCTAACGGCGTTTGGACGTTGCCGGCATCGCGATAGCTCCCTTCCGCGCGCACGGCCAGCCAGCCGACCGGGAGCGTCGCGTCGCCGCTGAGCGATGCGGCCGTGCTATTGGTCGCTCCCTGGGCGGTCAGCGTGGCGTGCAGATGCTCGGGACGCGCGACTGGTACTTCGTCGCGCACCACGTTGACGACGCCGCCTAACGCGGAGCTGCCGTAGAGCAGCGACATCGGGCCGCGGACTACATCGATCTGGCGCGCCGTCTGCACGTCGATGGCGATGGCGTGGTCGCCAGACATCGCCGACATGTCACCCGGCCGCTGACCATCCTCCAAAACGAGAATACGATCACCACCCAGCCCGCGGATCACCGGCCGCGCTGTCGCCGGTCCAATGGCCGTCAGGCTCACGCCAGGCTGGCTCGCGACTGTCGCCGCAATTGTGCCGGCGAGGTTTCGATCCAGCTCGGCGCCGGACAGACTGGCGGTGGGACTGAGAACTTGCTCGCCGCCACGTTCGGACAGCGTGCCAGTCACGATCGACGGGGCGAGCGTTACAGCGGCAGGGGCCAGCGCGATGCGCACCTTCACCGTATCGCCGGCTTTCACCTCGACTCGTTGCGCAACTGGGCGATAGCCAAGCCGTTGAACCTGAAGTGTATATGTCGCGGGTCGCAGATCGAGGTGATCGAACGATCCGTTTTCGTGTGTGAGGTCTTCGCGGTGCAGCTCGACGATGCGAGCACGCGCCGCAACAACTGGCAGGCCAGTTGTCGAGTCGACCACTGTGCCAACGATGGCGCCGGTGCGGACCCCCTGAGCGGCAACTGCCGCCGGGATCGTGCCGAGTGCCGCGAGCAGCATCGCTACGACGCTGCAGCGCTGAGTACGGAGTAGCATGTGAAGGAACCGGGTATCCGGTTCGGCGCCTAACGGGTTAATTGGTGCTCCGCCGGCGAATGCCGGTGAGCTACACGACGATCAAGAGCGCGACAAAACGCCCCGAACGGTCCCTACGGTCGTGTGTGTGAAGCGCGTTAGGCTAGCGGCGGGGCGCGTGAGTGCAGCCCGGTATGCGCGATGGATGCGTGCAGAACCGGGGCATCAACTGCAGGCTGCTGGTGGCGCGCAATCGCCAGCACCGCAAGCGGCGCCGACGCACGGGTTCCAACGGCCAGCCGAACCTGGCACAGACCGCACGCAGCTTCGTTATGTCCGGCACATTCTGGGCCGCTGTCCGCCTCGATGTGCGCGGCCTGGGCTGTGGCCCGAGCAGCGGCGATCTGATCGAGAACAGCGGCCGCCCCGTATACGCTGCTGTGGATCAGCAGCACGAGCATCGCAACTACGCGCGAGGCAGTGTGGCGGTTCATGGCGGACGAGGCGTTCTGGGACACACTAGCGACCCGTTACCCGCTTGTCGATAGCAGAATCCGCGCCGTCGGTGCGATTTGATCGCCTCCGCGCAGCATACTCGATCGCGAACCCGGCTGTAAACTGCCAGCCCACGCTGTTGCCGGAAAAGTGACGCGCCGCCGATGCCTCGGCGACCGTGCGCTTGCCGAGAGCGCGGCGAATCCCCGCCTCGGCGGTGAGGTCGGTGCGCGGCAGTAGCCCCTCGAAACGTTCGGCGAACACATCAGCTACGATCAGCATCGATTGCCTAACGAATGTGCGATCCATGCCAAACGCGACCTGATAGCGCCCGCCCTTCAACACGGGAAGGGTTGGCGCAGCCACGGCGCTGGATGCGGCACATTGCATGACGCTGGGGCTGGCGACGAAGCTTTCGCCTGCCGTCTGACGAATCGCAATGTTGCACGGCGGCAAAGCCGGCGATGAGGACCCGTCGCATGGCACGCCGAGGATCCTCGCGATAAATGGATTACAGACGAAGCGACCGGAGATCGCATACGTCCCGGCTGTCGCGTTGGCCAAGAGTCGAGAGTTTCCGAGCGCCAGCGAGGCAAGTCCGCGCGCTGCATACGTGCTCCGCGCTGACGCAGCGGAACCAACAGGCAGGACCGAGTTCACAACGAGGCCGAGTCCGAGAACGGGAGCCGGGGTCCATACGCGCATGAGGGCCACGCCCGTCCCGGCGAGGCCAATGCGCGGACTCACAGGGCGCTCCCGGAAGACAACCGGAGCAAACACCTCCAGCGAAGAGCGCCAACCGAGGCCGAGCGCGACCCCAGGTTCGCTACGCCAGCGACGAACGGCGTTAGGCAGCACCTCGAGCGCAGCTGTCGGTGCGTACAGCTCGAGCTCTAACGCGTTTGGCGTCGACGGATCCTGAATCCTGACCGGATGACCGATATCCAGATCGCGAAAGGCTCGCTGTGCCGCGCTCGGCGCTGGGAGAGCAACCATCACGAGGAGTGCCACGCGCAGAACGTCAGCGACTCCCTTCATCGGTTCATCCCACAACTGACCTAACGACAAACCAAAGATTGGACGGCTTCTCGGCGAGGCGTCTCATATACCACTGAAACCAAGCCGACCCGTACGAGATAAGCGCGCGCACTGTGTAACCTTCTTTTACCAGACGGATCTGGTCCGCCGCGCGAATGCCGTAGAGCATATGCACTTCGTACGCCGAGCGCGCGATCCCGTTGGCCTCCGCGAATGTCGCCACCCGCTGCAGCAATTTGATGTCGTGTGTGCCGAGGATCATGCGGCCCGAGTTCGGGTTCGATCGCGACCGCAGCATGCGACACGCGAGCGCGAAATATGCATCATCCACCTCGTGCCGCGATTGCAGCGCGATCTCCGGCGCCTCTCGATAGGCGCCCTTCACGAGTCGCACCGTCGCGCCGATCGACAGCAGCTGCTCGAGATCTTCGGGCGAGCGTCGCAAGTACGCCTGCAGCGCGATCCCCGTGTGCGCGTATTGGCTGCGCATCGCGCGGTAGAGCTCGAGCGTCACATCGGTGTACGCCGAGCCCTCCATGTCGATCCAGAGATAGTTGCCTAACGCATTGGCCCGGGCAGCGATCGTATCCAGCAGCTGCATGCACAGATCTTTGGAGACATCGAGGCCGAGCTGCGTCAGCTTCACCGACGGCTCCGAGTCCAGGCCGCGCGCGCGGATTTCATCGAGCGCGTGCAAGTAGTGCTGGCAGACGCCCTCGGCTTGCGATCGCTGCGTTACGTTCTCGCCGAGCTGCGTGACGATCGTCGTGATGCCGTACTGCCGAAAACGAGCCGCGGCGTCGAGCGCGTCTTCCAGGCGCTCGCCGGGCATGAACTTGCGCACGGCGCGATTGGCGAAGCGCCGCCGCATAAGCTGATTCTTGAGCCACGGACTCGCCGAGGCTTTCAGTAGTGCGCCACGTAGCATGGGGCGCGAATGTACCGGCGCGCGATGGCGTCGTCTACATGTTACGGAGAGACCACACCCGCGGCCGCGGCGCGGTCCAGGAACCATACGACACGCGTCGCACGCACACGGGCTGCGGGGAGCAATGCATCGCTGTCGCTGAGCACACGCGCGACGACGCGCGCTTTCTCGGACCCTGTCACGAGGAACCACGCTGCGCGCGCGCTCGCGATGCACGGGAGCGTAATCGTCAGGCGCTCGCGTACCGCGTTCCCCGCTGGCGCCGTCACCGGCAGCACCCAGCGCGATTTCTCCTCGATCGCGGGACCGTCGGGGAAAAGCGACGCCGTGTGGCCGTCTGCGCCCACGCCTAACAGCACGAGATCGAACGGCTCACCCGCCAGCGTCTTCTCGTATGCGCGCGCCGCCGCGTCCAGCGGCCGGAGCTCGCCTGGCATGCGATGGATTTGCTCGGGAGAGACGGGGGCGTGGTCGAAAATCGTCGCTTTGGCCATGCGATAGTTGCTATCGGGATGCTCGGGCCCGACGGCGCGCTCATCGCCGAAGAAGAACCGCAACTGCCGCCAGACGGCACCGCCCGGACGCTGCCTAACAATCTCGTGATACATCCCGGCCGGAGTGCGGCCGCCTGCCAGCGCGACGCGAAATGATGGCTGCTCGGTCAACGCCGCGTCGACATTCTGCCAGAACGCATGCGCCGCGGCGTACGCCACGCCTTCGGCGTCGCGCTCGACAGCGAGCACGGGTGGACTCACGGGACCAGGCACTGCGCGGCTTCGGGTCCCCACGACCCGGCCTTGTATGGATGCAGCGTCGGCGCCGCCTTGAGCAGCGGCTCGTACATCGCCCACGCCGTTTCGGTTTCGTCAGCGTGCACGAATAGCGTCTGATCGCCTTCGAAGATGTTCTCGATGAGCGTCTCGTACGCTTCGGGGAGTGCGCCAAAGGCTTCCTCGTATTCGAAGTGCAGCGCCCGCGTGACGACGGCGAAGTCGTCGCCCGGCGCCTTGACGCCGATCTGGAGCGCGAATCCCTCGTTAGGCTGCAGCCGCAGGCGCAGAAGAT